>JAEUSG010000337.1 GCA_016788315.1 Fibrobacterota bacterium
AGGAGACAAAGATCCCCTTTATACCCTGAATGATTCGTATACCTGTAACGGTAAGGGCATGGTTGAAAGTTGCAGTGCAGAGGGCACGGGTTTTTGATTCAGCGAATTTGCTCGGGTGAATCGTAAGATCTGTAAGTTCGAGAGAAAGTGTATCTGTCATAATAGACTCCATTAATATTTTTGTAAAGTGTTGCTGTCATCCACTCATATTCCATAACGGTACGGCAGTTATTATTTAAGCAGCGACTGACTTAGCATGGTCGTATTCACGAAGTATAACGTCCTGAAGAAGGTCAACGCCTGTTCTGTTTGTTGGTTTGAATATTTCATGATAATTTCCATCTTTGCCCTTTTCTGCGGGCCAGCCTATAAAGAGACCGTTGATCCCTTCGACTACTTTTAAACCTGTAATTCTAAAGCAGTTGTTTAGAATAACGTGAGCCATAGCTTTGACTTTTGAATCTTTGTTTTTAAGCGGAAAAACTTTTACATCGGTTACTTGAATATTTGTGTTCATAATGATAAATCCTTGATTAATAGTATAATTTGTTTTGTTTGGTTTGTTGTTTCTGCCGTACCTGTTATTTCAATGAGCGCTTCTGACACCATTAAGATAACGGTTTGATGCGACAAAAATTGTCACATCAAAAGATTTTTCAAAAAAAGTTTAAAATAAAAAGGGCAGCCCGTAAAAAGGCTGCCCGTAGAATTGCATATATACTAATGTACTAGTGTTATTTCATGAACATCGCTTTAGCAGAACGGATAACACCATCAGCTTCAAGTCTGAAAACGTACATGCCGGATGGCGCAGAGTGCATATTAATATTGATGCTGTTTTTCCCTGAAGAAAAGGCGCCCTTATGAGAAAAAAGTTTTTTCCCGGCAAGATTATAGACAGCGAGAGAAACATGCTGATTCTTTTTCAATGTAAAATTTACTTTGGCCGCAGGATTGAATGGATTTGGCGTAATGTTTAGACTGTCATCAATATCTATCATTTGAATTCTCTGATTTTCAGCAGCAACACCTGTAAAAGTGCCATAGTTAAATTTTGCTGAGGCAGGAGTAACTATGCCAAATCCAAATGTACTTATTGACGGGCTTATTTGATCGGATGCATAGCCTTCCTGACCAAGCATGTTAACTGCACGTATTATATATGTCTGTCCCTGGATTGAGTATGCATCTGTATCCGTTGTTGGAGGCCATGCCCAGTTGTATGTTACAGTATCAGTTAAAAGAGCGGTATTAATTTTAGACCCCTGAACCCTGTACATGTTTACGCCGAGAACTTTTGTTCTCCTTGGCGGCTGCCAGCCCATCCTGAATTTACCGGTGGTCGGCACGGTGTATGCCCATTCAGGTGTGTTAGGAAACGTAGTGGCATACGGTGATGTTCCTGATTCTGCCCCGCGCGTATTAACAGCTGTGACAACGTATCCGCGGCATACACCATCTTTCAGATTATCTGTGGGGCTCAAAAGTGTGTCCCAGTACTCGGAACCGTTTACAGGAGCAGAATTAAGTTTTGTGTAATATCCGGATAGCGCTCCTCCGACCATTGCACTTCCCTTAGCTCTATAAACATTGTAGCCGGCTATATCGGCATCTTTTCTTGGAACCCAACTGACTCTGACAACAGAACTGTCTTCAACAGAAGCCGCAAGATCAGTTATTATTCCCGGAACAGTATAACAGTGGCGCGAAAGCAGACCGTCAACACCATTGCTGACAGCGGCAACTCTATATGAATAATCAACGCCTGTCGATAATGTGTTATCAGTGTATCCTGTTGCAGAAACAGGAGAGGAATTAAGCTTGACAAAGTTCTGTGGAAAACCATTTTGGCAGCTTGCTCTGTAAATATTATAGCCGGAAGCGTTTTGAACCGCTGACCATGACAGTGTTGCTGCAGATGCGCTGCTTGAAATTGTTACAACAGGTGCCGGAGCAAGAGAACTTTTCAAAGTATGGCTTTTTTTATACCTGTATGCCCACGAAGTTTTGGTTCCGCCGCCCCTTGAAATGACACCTCCATTTGCATCTCCGCCAAGCATCATGAAAAGGTTGAGGTTTTTATTGTATGCGAGCTGCCCTCTGTCTGGCGGTGATGCCGATGGAGTCAGTTTGTGCCAGACAAGGCTGTCACACTTGAAAACCCAGGTTTCAGCGGCGGTTGATAAACTGCTTGAGGTAGGGCCGTCATACACATAAATCATTACATCATTGGCCTCATCGTAGGCCATAAGAGTGAGTCCAAGTCCATTTCCGTCACTTGCTCCGCTAGGGTGGCCGGGTCCTGCATCTGCAACCCGGGAGCCCCTAGCGCTGTCAATGTTGAATCTGAACATGCCGCTTGAGTTAAGTATGTAATATAGTCCACGCCTTGTGTCAACTGCGCTTGAATAGAAGAACCCCTGTGTTGATGTCGGTGAAGTATATGATCTTGATTTATTGGTGTGATAACTGTATACGCTTATCTGATTTCCTCTAGTGGAAAGCATTACATCATGAACAGGATCGTATTGAGGATATATGCTGTAAGCAGAGGGGCTGAGCGTTGTCGGACCGCCAAGAAATGACCAGTGATTTCTGGACAAAGAATAGGCCCAAAGAATTGAACCGCGCGGTTTAGTCATTGTTATTGATCGGTAATCTGATTCAAATCCTCCCTGCGATAACTGGTGACTCATTTCCGCACCGGCCATCTGAAGTATCATTGAGTCCTGTTCATTAATTGCGAAAGAGGAAAGACATTGACGCGTAGGTCTGGCCGGAGAGTGATTTTTGTACCACTTATTTGCGAAAATATCGTACGGATAATAATAACAGTCCTGAGGGTGGATAACATGGCCTGGGCCCAAAATAAACAGAGAGGAATTTGGATCAGATTTGAAATCATTTTCATAAACCCAGTTTCCCTGGTTTATTGTCAACTGCTCATCCATAATTTTAACCCACTGATTATCGAGAAGCGTTGATGTGTCAAGTTGGGCGTGGGCAGTAAATGCCATTATTACCATCAGAATCAATAAAACTCTTTTCATTTTTAACCCCCTTATGGTATTTGCTTATAAATAGTTGTTTAGGCTAATAATACATTATATGAGGCTTGGAGTCAAAAACGGTCTTGTCCGCGACGCTGTTTCTATTGTATATTTAACGCGTTTGAAATCATGCCGGTGTAGCTCAGTAGGTAGAGCAAAGGAATCATAATCCTTGTGTCAGGTGTTCGATCCACCTCGCCGGTACTTTAGAACCCCTTAATTCCACAAGAGTTAGGGGGTTCTATTTTTAAAGTACCCCTTTAATAAGCTGTATTTGATTGATCTCAAGAGCCTGGATGGCTATTTTGTCCGCTGGATCAGCAAACCTTAATCTAATTCATTGCACGGAGCTTTGCTCATGATTTACACCTTCAACGACTCGCAGAAATCCATTACCATTCACAAGCCTGATCTTCCCAGCCCATGGATCAACTTTCTTTCCAATGGTCGACTTCACGCTTTTGTTTCACAGGCAGGAGGTTCGATGCTCTGGTGGAAGCTTCCTGCCGATGGACGGCTAACACGCTACCGTGGACACAGTCGTGGCGCAGATGCTCCAGGATTTTATCTTTACATAAGAAACAAAAAGGGAGAGGTCTGGTCACCGACATTTCAACCGGTTGAAACACCTCTCGATACCTGGTCGGCTACCCATAGTCCCGGCTCAACAGAGTTTGTTGCTGAAAAAGATGGTCTGACCGCCCGGCTCCGTTTTTTTATTCCGCCCGATTACGATGTTTTAGCCTGGGAAGTCGAATTGACTAATGGAACTGGTTGCGATTTGGAATTGGATCTCTTTGCGTATGTGGAACTGTCTCAATACAATTGGATGGGAGAGCAGTTAGGCGGTCAATATGCTCAACACACACTAAAAACATGGTTCGACAAAGATTCTGATGCTCTGCTCTATCTCTTTCATCACCACAAAAGCAAGATGCCCGACCCCGAAGATCAGCCTCTGGTTTACATGGCATCCAGTTTACCTGTTAAGAGCTTTTCAGGCGACAGAGAAGCTTTCTCCGGCGATTACCATTCTGAGAAAAATCCTCAGGCTGTATTTTCCGGTGCCTGCGGTAATGAGGAAATTTTATCTGGCGATCCGTGCGGTGCTCTGCACGTCTCCTGTAAAGTACCGGCAAAATGTAGTTTTCCTGTCAATTTCTTTGTAGGAGCGCAGCCCGGAGGACTTACCCGTTTTTCTTCTGCAATGGGTGAGTTCCGTAAAACACTTCTTGAATTAAAAAAGCCGGGCATTCTGAAAAAGCAGTTTGAAAAGTTGACTTCCTGGTGGGAGGAACGGTTCGGTGCTTTCATGTGCTCCATACCGGAAAAGAACAGTGAACGGCAGATCAATATTTGGAATCCTGTAAACCTGATTCATGTTGGCCGTTACGAACGGTCTATTAATACCACAACTTCGGGCTGGCGCGGTCGAGCTCTTCGTGATTCATCACAGGATCTTACTGCCGTTGCGCAACGGGATCCCGAATTTGCAGAATCAGTTCTACATGAAATACTCCGCAATTTCCAGGAAGAGGGGGGGCATGGCCGTTCTGAAACTGATCATCGGGATCGGAAAAAGCCGGATGTTGGAATAAGAACTGATCAACATCTATGGACCCCTGAGCTAGTTTACAATCTGGTTGCAGAAACTGGAAACCGGGAACTGCTTCTGCGGAAAGTTCCTTTTCTCGCCTCTGATAGAAAGAGCGAAGGGCCCATGGCTACTGTCTGGGAACATCTTATGGCAGGAGTCAGATTCACAGAGAACAATTTAGGTCAGCACGAACTTCCCTTAACATTGCGCGCCGACTGGAATGACATCATCGGAAAGTTTTCCAAACAGGGCCGGGGCGAATCGGTATTTAATGCCCAACTTTTCGTCTGGGCACTTAGCCACCTTATTGAGCTCGCAGGCATCCTTTCTCTAGAGAAAGATCTGGCACACCTTACCGCGCTTCGCGATAAGCAGGTGGAAGCCATTCTAAAACATGCGTGGAATGGTAAATGGTGGTACCGCTGTTTTGATGACGACGTCAATCCTATTGGAGACGAACGTTCTGAATTTGGAAAGATCTGGATTAATTCACAGAGCTGGGCAGTCATCAGCGCCGTTGGTTCCAAAGAACAACACATCGGATCTATGGATGCTGTTAATAAATATCTGGACACAGGCATCGGTCTCGCTAAAGTGTGGCCGGGTTTCAAAACCTACCCGGAAGTCAGCGACCCTTTCTCGGGGTACAATCCGGGTAACGGTGAGAACGGCGCCATTTTCTGTCACGCCAATACATGGGCCATTATTGCAGAAACCATGCTGGGTCGAGCAGATCGTGCCTGGAAATATTTCAATCAGCTTGTTCCGCACAACGCACTTCAGAAAATAGGGATAAACCGGTACAAAGCGGAACCTTACGCCTGGGCCAGCAACATTGTGGGACCGGAGAACCCAAAACATGGGTGGGCAAATGTAATGCATATGACCGGAACAGCGGCCTGGATGGAGATTGCAGCCACCCAGTATCTTCTAGGGGTACGGGCCCGTTTGAACGGACTTGAGATAGACCCCTGCATTCCAGGATGGGAAAAGATTTCAATAACCAGGCGTTACCGGGGTTGTCAAGTTTCGATAGAAGTAAAGAATCCAAATAAATTGACCAAAGGTGTTCGCTATATTGAAGTTGATGGGAAAAGAGTTGAAGGACATCTTATACCTGCATCTGCAATGGCTGGAAAAAGCAGTCTGACTGTAATTGCAGTGATGGGCTCCTAGTGTTATGTTCTATTGATAACTATATAGGTGTTAGCTTCAGTTAAGAAAAAATATGGAAAAAGAATCACTGATTAGGCAGAATGAAGGCTTGGTCAAGCTTAACGCTTTCGCTATAGAAATGTCAAAGTTGACATTGAATGATAATTATGAAGCATATATTGCAAAACAACTAAAGCAGATTACTGGTGCGGTATTTTCTACATTTAATAAATACGATGCTGAAAATAAGGTTATTACAATTCAGCATGTAGAGATGGAACCTGGTCTGTTAGAGAGGGTTATCGCCCTTCTTGGGAAAACGATCACTCAGATAAAGTCAGTTGTCAGTGAAGAAACGTATGCGGAAATGACCAAAAATATTGTTGGTTATAGAAAAACTCTTCATGAAGCAAGTTTTGGAGATATTTCCCGTCCATCAGGTTTTGCAATAGAAGCACTTCTGAGATTAGATAGGTTTATTGGAATAGCATATTTACTTGATGGTAAACTATACGGAACATCCGTTATCGCCCTGCGCAAGGAACAGCCCGATCCGTTGAAAAGTGTTTTGGAGAACTTTGCTAATTTTACGTCAGCATTTTTAAGACGTAGGAAGACGGAAGAGGTACTTCGTGACAGTGAGGCAACACATATCAAAATGATTGCCAATATTGGCGATGTCATTGTTATCATAGATGCTGAAGGTATTAATAAATATAAAAGTGCTAACATTGAGAAGTGGTTTGGATGGAAAGCTGAAGATGTTGTTGGGTGCAGCACTTGGGTCAACGTCCATCCGGACGACCTTGAAAAAGGGAAGGCTTTTATTGGATCTCTTGCCGGTACTCCCGGTGCTTTCGGGACAACAGAAGTTCGCTATAGATGTAAGAATGGAAGTTACAAATGGATTGAAGTTACAATTATTAATTTACTTCACGATAAGTTGATTAATGGGTTTTTGGGTAATTATCGTGATATCACGGCAAGAAAAGAGACTGAGGCAGAATATTCATCCCTTTTAGATAATATGCTTGATGCTTATGCAGTACATGAAATAATATGTGATGATTTCGGTAAGCCAATTGACTATCGATATGTTGCCGCAAATAAAGCATTTGAACAAATCTTGGGTATGAAAGCTGAAGCTATTGTAGGAAAAACAGTAAAGGAACTCATTCCGGGGATAGAAAGTTTCTGGATAGAGAAATATGGTAATGTAGCTTTAACAGGTGAATCTGTACTTTTTGAGAATTTCTCCGCACCATTGAATAAATATTTCGAAATAAAAGCTTTCAGGAACAAGCCAAACCATTTTGTAACAATCTTTTCTGATATCTCAGAAAGAAAGAAGTCAGAAGCTGATAAGGAAAAGCTGAATAACCGGCTAAATCAGATGCAGAAGATGGAATCTCTGGGTGTGTTTGCCGGCGGTATTGCTCATGATTTTAATAATCTGCTGCAGGGCATATTTGCCAGTATAGAGGTTGCTAAGATTCATTCGAAAGAGGAAAAGGCAAACCGATCTTTAAATAAAGCACTTGAAACTATTGGTAGAGCGAGTAATCTTTCCCAACAGTTGCTGACCTTTGCAAAAGGGGGCGCCCCTGTAAAAAAGGTCGGCCCGCTTTTCCCGCTGATGGCTGACGCGGCAAAGTTTGCTTTAAGCGGTTCTCAGGTATCGTGCAGTTTTAATATTGCTGATGATTTATGGAACTGCAACTTCGACGAAAATCAACTTGGGCAGGTGGTGGATAATATTGTTATAAACGCACAGCAGGCAATGCCTCTTGGCGGTAAGCTTGATATTTATGCTAATAATGTTGTTGTAAATGAAGGTGATAAACTTGGTCTTAAAGCTGGTAAGTTTGTAAAGCTGTCTATAAGGGATTACGGCACTGGAATACCTTCTGAGCATATCCCGAAAATATTTGATCCATTCTTTACAACTAAAACAAAAGGGCATGGATTGGGGCTGCCTACCTGTTATTCAATAGTAACCAGGCATGATGGAATAATAGAGGTGGAATCTGAAGTTGGTAAAGGATCAGTATTTCATATTTATATTCCAGCGGTTGATGAGATGATATCTGCCGATAACAATAAATGCATGTTAGAACACAAAGGGGTCGGTAGAGTTCTTTTAATGGATGATGAAGAGGTGTTGAGGGAAACAATCGGTGAAATGCTGCAGTTTTTGGGTTATACAGTAATGCTGACATCAACAGGCGAAGAAGCAGTTGAGACTTTTAAAGCTGAAAAGGCAAAGGGGAATGATTTCAGCGCCCTGATTTTTGATTTGACAGTACCGGGTTCTATGGGTGGAACCGGGGCAATAGAGCAGATAAGAAAAATTTGTAAAAATACTCCTGCTATTGTTATGAGCGGATATTCTGAAAAAGGTGTTGTTACAAATCCGGGAGAATTCGGTTTTAATGCAAGTCTGCATAAGCCTTTCAGCCTTGATTTGCTAGGTGATGTGTTGAGCAAAACTGTTAAAACTGTGCTTTAAATTCTTTAAAGGCCTTTTTAAGTTCCTCTAAACCATTCTTTAGTTCTGCAACTTCCAATTCCAGGGTATCGATGCGCTGTTGAGTTGATGGCGCTGATGTTGCAGTTTGCGTCAATGGATCGCCGGATAGGAGATGGGCGTAACGGTTCTCCTTCATTCCTGATTGTCTGGGAAGCATTACTACGAGGGGTTGTTCCCGTGTGGAAAGTTGCTGCAATACTTCAACAACGGCATCTAAAGATGTAAACGGATGCATGCGATCGGCACGGTTGCGGAGTTCACCTGGTGTTTGATGACCCCGGAGAAGAAGCTCGCACATAATGGCAAGTTCAGCTGGTGTAAGCATGTGTTTGGCTAAAATGTTGTGACGGTATTTCATCGTCCTTGTGGTAACGCTTGGTATCTTGACAGTTAGTTCTTCTCTGCAAAGTTCATCAAGGGTATCTTGAACCGTCTCTTCGTCATAGTTTACCACGGGGGCGCGGTTGGATTTCTGATTACATGCTGCAGTAAGGCTGTTCAGTGTAAGTGGATAATAGTCCGGTGTTGTCAGCTCCTTTTCGATTAGAGCTCCGAGAACACGGCATTGATTTTCAGTAAGCATGGTATTAATGTTGCCTTTCCGGTTAGTAGTGTTACGGTTATTTGATAACAAGATAGACCTGAAAACCTATCAAATGCAAGTAAAACACCGTAATCTAAAGTTACCATATTTTTACACAGGTGTGACACTTCTGCTTAAGGCAAACTCTATCTTTATAGTGTTTAACGAAAGGAATCAAATGTGTAAAATGAAACTTTTCCCCAGCAGTGAAAATGAACCTGTTGACCTTTTACTTAAAAGATTGAATAAAGAGGAAAAATCTGTAATGGAATTCTACTTCGGTCTTGGTATTGAGACTGCATCCAGTATGTTTGAAATTGCTGGAAAACTGGGCATCACTTTGGAAAAGGTTCAGGAAATTAAGCGACGCGCCATTGAGAAACTGGCCTTCAGATGGGATAATTGGTATTCTGCTGCGTAGGTATTTGAAGACGTTTATTAAAATCTTAAGGAGCTATCAGCCAATCACAGGCTGTGGTTTCATCCGGAAAAGATTTCACACCAAGCCCCATAAACTTGTTGATGATATTAATAATTCCTGACTTTATCGATGTTGTGCCGATAACAGCAATTTTAGCACAGTATGGTTTAAGCTGTTTGGCTGATTCAGCGAATTGAAACTGTGCAGCTTTACTATCAGTAGTATTGGCGACATTGACAAGCAGGCGAATATCTTTTTTCCCCATTTCAAGTATGTTTTTCGTAATAGATTGAGCTTCAATATTAAGCTCTTTATCATTCTGGATAC
>JAEUSG010000355.1 GCA_016788315.1 Fibrobacterota bacterium
AGCATATTCAACTATATGTGACGCTATGTCGGTAGCCCGCCATGAAGGTCCATTAGAAAGCAGTCGGATCAGTTCAGATAGTCCGCCGGCAGCCGACACCGAAGGAAGCAGCCACAATGCTATTCCCGCCAGAAGAACTAAAACGGATGCAGAAAGCGGATCGTGCCTGTCTTTTGTTCTGTATGCAAGTACCGTCCAAAGAGGCAACAGTGCAATAAATGCAGTTAACGAAAAACCGCCGGCAATACCGGTAAGTAAAGAGAAACGGAATAGACCGACCGGATCTGGATCGCGAATTGTCCTGATGGCAAGATAAGCTCCGAGGCTATAGACCGCAACGGAGGCAAAGGCAGGGTCGCCGGCAACGGCAGATATAATGATAAACGGATGCAGAACAAATACCAGTGCAGCCAGAAAACCTGCAGTTTTACCATGAAGAAAACGGGCAGCCCGGTAGACAGACCAAAGCGAGACTAGTGCAAAGAGGCGATTGAGCAGCAGCATACCCTCAAAACCATCACCTGCTATAGAGGACGACCAACGCAATGCTACTGTATAAAAATAGTGTCCCGGAGCATCAGGTGCACCATCGGTCAGCGAGAAATATTTCATTCCAGCAAGGAAAGAGGCGCTCTCCTGAAATACTGGATAAAGCGGAGAAAAAATCTGAAAAAGCACAAGAAAGATCGCTGCAAATACTGTCAGCACTATTTTTGAGTCCGGAACTGATATCACTTTCAAGTCCCTTCGTTAAGCAGCACTCAATGTTTGAGCAGATACTGTCTTATAAATTCGTGAATATCACCATCAAGAACAGCCGTTGTATTTGATGTTTCATGCTCTGTCCGGTGATCTTTCACCATATTGTAAGGATGAAGAACATACGAACGTATCTGACTACCCCATTCGATCTTCTTCTTTTCCGCAGCCTTAGCGTCTCGCTTGCGCTCCTCTTCCGCTCTATAATGCTGCAGGAGCTTTGCCTTAAGCATCTTCATACAAATCTCACGATTCTTAATCTGTGAACGTTCGGTCTGGCATGAAGCAACAATGCCTGTCGGAAGATGAGTCATTCTGACCGCCGACTCAGTCTTATTAACGTGCTGACCACCTGCACCGCTACTTCGGTATGTATCAATTCGTAAATCCTCATCTTTGACTTCCACAGAAACAGCATCCTCTACCATTGGAATAGCACTGACAGATACAAATGAGGTGTGCCGTCTGGCGTTTGAATCAAATGGAGAAATTCTGACAAGACGGTGAACTCCTATTTCAGCTTTCAGATATCCGAAAGCATATTCGCCCTTGACTTCAAGAACAGCCGATTTTACTCCGCCTTCATCACCGGGAACAAGGTCTACAAGGTGATGTTCATAACCGTAATCCTCAAAGTACCTGGTATACATTCTAAGAAGCATATTTGCCCAGTCAGTGGCTTCTGTTCCGCCTGCGCCTGAATGTATTTCAAAAATTGTATCGCAATTATCATCCTCACCGCCGAGCATCTTCATTAGTTCAATGGTCGCGATGATCTTCTCCAGAGAAGTTATAGATTTTTCCAATTCAGCCCGTACTTCACTATCATCGCCACCATCTTCGAGCATCTGATAAAAATCTTTAGAATCGAGAAGTGCCTTTTCAGCTGCATTATACTTGTCGATCCATTTTTTTTCGATATCGATCTCTTTGAGAACAGCCCTGGCTTTCTGGTTATCGTTCCAGAATTCAGGGGCTGTCGTGCCTCTTTCAAGATCGGCCATGCGAAGCGCTCTCTCTGAAATCCGAAGCACCTGCCCCAAAGAGGTTATCTTTGCTGTAAACTCTTCTATTTTCTCTTTCATATTTGTACGGAAAAATAGGCTCATGACGACCTTTTACGCAAGCAACCTTATTATATTATCTCCATGAAACAAATATTACCCCTATTATTATCATTGCCGGCTATGCTTTTCTCGTTAACCGGTGACTTCAAAGTTCTGAACAGTCCTGAAAATGTCAGAGATATGGCCGTATATGGTAATACGATATATTGTGCTACGAGCGGCGGTCTCCAGACAATCGATGTACAAACAGGAACGGTTTCTAAAGCGGGTGGCAATGACCCGGAAATAAGCGGTGCCGGTGTAACAGTAGTTACTGTAGATCCTTCTACAGGCAAGGTATATGCAGGATTTGATAATGGAACTTTATGTGTCATTTCGGGTAAGAGCAGCGCGAAAAAACATACAGATTTCGGCGGCAGAGGAATAAAATTCACCAGACTTTTTGCCAATAATGGAATATTGATAATAGGAACCGACAAGGGGCTTGGATTCTTTGTTGATGGCGAAACTCCTGTCGGATATCCATTTTTTGAAAGGTTTGGTAATTCAACAAATCCATACATTGCTCTTGGCAAAGAAATTAGAGATATCACCGTTAAAAATGACACACTATATGTATTAACACCCTTTTTCTGGGCTAAGATGCCTCTTGTATGGCAGAGCCCTTTTCTGAGCAAAAACCCAAATCTTTGGACAGCATCAGCCAACATGTGGACCACAAACGGAACCGAGGGCGATTTTGCCTATGTGCCACCGGGCGGCAGTGCAATAACTGGTTACCAGCGCTTTATTTGCAGCGGGAATATTCTTAAGGGTATTACAGAAACAGCTTTATACCATGATCACGAGGCAGGAACAGTATCGTATGCTATTAAGGACAGTAGTAAGATCAAATTCATAAGATACACAAAAGTTCCCCGGACAAACGAAACGTCAATTGACACAACAACATATGTGAATAATTTACCGAAGACAACTTCTATTCTCTCATGCTGCATGGACAACACGGGCAGATATTATGTCGGCACTTCCGACAGAAATGTAATGCGTCCTAATGATCAGAAAAGTTTTTGGAATGGTGAAGTACAACCCTTTCTAAAAGCATATAACCTTAAAGCAGACCCATTTGGAAATATATATGCCCTTAATATTGAAAATCCCAGTACGGCCTGGGAAAATTCTCAAGGCTGTAAGGGAATATTAAAATGGACTCCATCGCACGGATGGTCACGGTTGCTATATACTTTAAAACCAAAACTGCAACCCGGTATAAATGACCTGGCCATTGACAAACACGGCAGGCTTTATGCCGCTATCTCAGAATTGTTTACCGAAGATGGCACATCATTAATTATCCATGAAGTAAAAGATTCAACTGGAAAGAGAATCCCACCAAATGAGCAAATAATTATCTATGATGATTTATGGAGCCA
>JAEUSG010000356.1 GCA_016788315.1 Fibrobacterota bacterium
AAAATATACCTCCCCGTTTTCTGGAGCAGATTCGTTCAAAGTTGCGAGTAGCAGGGTATATAGAATCAAGAAGAGGTAACAGAGGCGGCTATGTCATGTCTAAAGATCCAAACACAGTTACTGTAGGACAAATTATCAGAACTGTCGAAGGTCATGACGATTCAAACCCATTTGATACTGAAAGTGTTTTTAAAGAGGTATGGGATAAAGCTCAAAAAGCTACAAATGAAGTTTTTGATAAAAATACTTTTCAAACTCTCTTCGACAGCCGTAACGAATGGCTGAAACGACTTGATTTTAACATATAGAATATGAAAAAGAGTTCACTTATAATCCTTTTTGTCACAACTCTTTTATTCACGCAAACAGCGACTGAGAAAAGTGCTACTGATTCAGCCTTGAAATTTATGAATGATTATGCAGCTTTTTGTGATAATGATTCTAACAGTTTAACAGACAACGAGTGGGTAGAAAAGAACAGCATGCTGACTAAGACATTTAAGCAGACTCATAAAAAGATTATCTATGATTCTGAAAGATCTGAAGAAGGTCTTGGTGTGGATCCTATCTTTGATGCTCAGGATTATCCTGACAGCGGTTTTGTCTTTCATAAGATTGATGATAGTGGCCAATACATAACGCTAAAGGGCAAAGATTGGCCTGAGTTTCAAGTCGTTGTGAAGGTTATTATGATTAGCAAACGTTGGCTTGTTGATGGCGCCGGTATTGTTAACATAGAACCTGCAAAACGCGCTGCAAGATAATTGTTCAGAATAAGTTAAATTATCTCTCATAAATTATTTATTTTTAACACTCATTAATAGTTGTCCATTATTATAACAGGAGTTAAATAGATGAAACGTCCAGTATGCCTGATAGTTCGTGATGGTTGGGGTGGTGCACCTGCCGGCAAAGCAAATGCTATCACAACCGCTAAAACACCAAGAACTGACGAATTTATGGCAAAATACCCCAACACGCTCATCAAAGCGCATGGCGAACATGTCGGCCTTGAACCCGGCAACCAGGGAAACAGTGAGGTTGGCCATCTTAATATAGGTGCAGGACGTGTAGTTTATCAGAGCATGACACGAATCAATAAATCAATTGCAGATGGAGATTTTTTCACAAATCCTGCCTTCCTTTCAGCCCTTGAAAATTGCAAAAAGAAAAACAGCACACTTCATCTCATGGGTCTTGTTCAGGATCAGGGAGTTCACGCGATAACCAGCCAGTGTGTTGCTCTTCTCGACCTATGCAAAAGAGAGAAGTTTTCAAACGTCCTGGTTCATGCATTTACAGATGGCCGTGATACGCCTCCAAAATCTGCTAAGACCTATCTTAATGAACTTCAGGATGGGATAAACAAACACGGTGTTGGTAGAATTGCAACACTTGTTGGCCGTTATTATGCAATGGATCGCGACAAAAGATGGGATCGCGTTGAACTTGCCTACAATCTTCTTGTCAAAGGAACCGGTAAAACTGTTGCATCATGGGAAGCTGCAGTTGACGAAGCTTACGCAGAAGGTGTGAATGACGAATTTATCAAGCCATGCAAAGTTGGTGCATTCGGCGGTATCAAAGATGGTGACTCTGTAATTTTCTTTAACTACAGACTTGACAGAGTACGTGAATTGACACATGCACTTGTTGATGCATCTTTTGATTCATTTCCTAGAGAAAAACGTGAAGTTACTTTTGTTGGCTTTACAGAGTACTGGGATGGCTGCCCATTTGCAGTTGCTTATGGACCTACATCAAGCGAAAACCTTCTTGGCGACTACCTGTCAAAATT
>JAEUSG010000382.1 GCA_016788315.1 Fibrobacterota bacterium
TTGCATCAACAAGGACTTGATTTGGTGCCGATATAGGATTTTCGACAGGCTTTAGAGAAAGAACAGATTCATCCTGCGCTCTTTCAATAATAACCGCTTTAGAAAGACGTCCCTGCGAATCAGTATGTCTTGTTACAGACTTAACAGTTCCTGTAATGCTTGAATGGAGAGGCACCGAAACAAATCCACCCTTATCGGCTATCTTCTGGCCTGTTTGTACAGTATCACCCGCTTTTACAATGGGAATGGCAGGTGCACCTATATTTTGCGAGAAGTTAATAACAACCTGCGGAGGGAGAGGCGCCCTTTCAGACTGCAATGATGCAGTGACCTTGTTTTCAGGCGGGTGAACGCCCCCTCTGAAGCGGAATTTGCGCATCTTAGAGGCGACCGCGCATTGCTGCTTTCATTGCGTTTTTTACATCTTTTCCAGACATGACTTTAACGTCTTTATCTGGAATCGGATCATATTTGTCGCATATGAAAGTTGTGTTTGTATCTATGCTGATTGCACCATCGGTACCACCGGAAGACTTGCGTTTGAATTCAAGGCATTTCAACTTCTTCTTGCAGTTGAAGCAGGACATGGGCTTGTCAGAAGTCTGCTTTCCGCCAAGACGATCCTTTACCTTTCCTTCGGTGTTTAGAATCTCATAACTTTGAGCAAGCATTCTGTTTTTTGCCGTAAACCGGTCATGATCATCAAACATAATTTCAGTCCTTTTTATTATGTGAATTTAATATTGTTAATTTATCGTTCAAAGGTCAAATTTAAGAGTTCAATAGGATGAAGAACTTTGGTTTCCAGACCATATTCTGCCATTCCATCCTCCAGATTCATAACACATGCTGGACAGCCGGTTGCCAAAACATGCGCTTTTGTCCGCTGAAAACGGTGTATCTTGTTTTTACGTATCCTTTTAGACAGATCATAATATTTCAATGTAACTGTACCACCGCTTCCGCAGCAGGTGTCAGCATCCTCCATTTCAATGAAATTAACACCGGGCATGTTTGACAGAAGCTGCCTGGGTTCCTCGTATACATTCATGCCCCGTTTTAAATGACATGGATCGTGATATGTAACATTAAGATTCAGACTGTGGCTTCCTGGTTCCAACCCCTCACGAATAAGATAGCTCATGATATCAATTACCTCAAAATCATCAGCGTCTGAACCGAGCAAATCCTTGTAAATTCTGCCAAGCATTGAACCGCACGATCCGCAGGTTGTTACAATTGTCCTGGCTCCTGTTGCGCGTAGCTTCTCAATATTCTGTCTTGCAAGTTTTGCCGCAAGATCCAAATCGCCCGATGCATAAACAGGCATTCCGCAGCAGTTCATTCTAGGCAGCAGAACATCAGTACCGCTTCTTAGAAGAAGAGCAAGAGCAGATTCGGCAATATTTGTCAGAACAAGATTTGCTGAACAACCGGGGAAATAGATAACCGTTTTTGTGTTTCCAGGTGCTGTAACTGAGGCCTTTTTCCCGCCGTAAAAATGGCGTATTGAAAATTTCGGCATCAACCTTGTTTTATCAACACCCATTGTAGTGTTTAGTAATGATCTGTAGATTGTCTGCATATGAGCTAAACTAATTGCGCGATCACTTATTCCCATCAAAGAAGCCGCAATAGACAAAGGACGACGCCTGCCGACGATGTATTTCATTATGAATGATTCAATAAATGAACGTCCGTTTGTGTCAAGTATCTCAGAGCGTGCAGGAATAATAACCTTTTCTATGTCAACATTGTTAGGACAGACAGACTTGCATTTGAGACAGAAGAGGCAGGTTGATACTGACTTAATGAGCGGTTCCGAGGCTTTGCATGTCTTGTTTGCGTAGTCGTTTGTAAGATGGATTCTCCCGCGTGTTGACAAGGCCTCCTTGCGCTCCTCGACAAAAGTAGGACAAACAGTCCGGCATTTGCCGCACTTGCTGCAGATAGAACACTGTTTTTTTATCTCTTCTCTATTCATAAATAAAATGTATTCAAAATATGGTAAGGATCGTAAACTGATTTCATTCTTAAAATGATCTTTCTGTCTTCTCCGGTGAATTCAGTGACAGGTTTAGAAGGAGAGTAGAGAGATTTTTGAATTTCAAGAGGAAGATCATCCGGCTGTAATTTGTAAACAAATTTTACAGGAATTCCCAACAGATTTTTTGTACCCAGAAAGAGTTCTATCGCCCTATAACCTGCTACTGAAGCGAATGCTTTTTTTCCGAAAGTCATTACAGTGCCGTCAGGCATTATTACTGTGAGAGCAGCAAGTGAATCGGAAGTGAATACATTATCATTTGTGAAATATTTACCTATGGAAACATTCTGATCGAGTGAAATAAATGGTTCAGAAAGAAAAGGCGTTCCTTTAAGAATGGCAGATATTGCTGAGACCTTAGTACCGCATAAAAAGCTTAAGAATCCGTTAGCAGCATCAATTTCAGGTTCACCCGTTATGCTGTCTAGAAAAATGAATGGAACAGTAAGGTCAGTAAGCTCTTCCCTGGAATACAATGTTTGAAGCCTCTCTCTGGCTTGAAAGAAACCTGCAAGCTGGTTTGCTAACTCATCAATCTCTGAGGTCACTTAACATTTCCTTCAATTTGTAACGAAGTTCTTTTAGTCCTGTGCCGGTAAGTGCCGATATCGACATCACCGTTCTCTTCTTTGTGCTTTTCAATGTAGGTTTCTTCTCTGCCATATCCTCTTTGTTCAGCACTACAAGTGTCGGCTTTTCTGACAGCCCCTTCTTGTGAGCCTCAAGCTCTTTCTTCAGCGCTTTAAAAGTTGCTGCTGTATCGTTGTCACCGCTCTGATCTATAACGTATAACAGAAGTCGCGTCCGTTCGACATGCCTAAGGAATTCATGACCGAGTCCTTTGCCTTCATGAGCGCCCTCAATTAGGCCTGGAATATCTGCCATGACAAATGAAAAGGTATCATCAATCCTAACAAGACCCAAATTTGGAGTTAGAGTAGTAAACGGATAATCGGCAATCTTAGGTTTTGCATTTGAAACGCGGGAGAGTAATGTTGATTTACCGGCGTTTGGTTCTCCAACCAGACCGACATCTGCAATTATCTTCAGCTCAAGCTTTATCTCCATATCAACACCTGGTTCGCCTGGCTGTGCATAACGCGGGGTTTGCCTTGTTGCAGTTGCGAAGTGCTGGTTCCCCAGACCGCCTCGTCCACCTTTTGCAACGATTTCCCTCTGCCCATCTGTGTTTATGTCGAAAAGCTGTTTGTCGTTTTCATCGTAAATCAGCGTGCCTAGAGGAACCTGAATTACAAGATCTTTTCCATCTTTGCCGTGACATTTAGCACCGTGTCCATGTTCACCGTTTTCAGCTTCAAAAGTTTTACGCCAGCGTAAGTCGTTAAGAGTATTAATGTTTTTATTGCCGATAAAAATTACATGACCGCCTTTGCCGCCGTCGCCGCCGTCAGGTCCGCCTTTGTCAACATATTTCTCTCTCCGGAATGAGACAGATCCGGCTCCTCCGTTACCAGAAACAATTCTAATACGCGCTCTGTCAATCATTTATCTTCCCCGGATTAAATATACTTTCAGGATCGAAAGACTCTTTTATCCTTCGGTGGAAAGCAAGCTGCTCTTCATTCATTTCAAGTTTCATAAATTCTTTTTTGGATAGCCCGATGCCATGTTCGCAGGAAATTGTTCCTTCAAGTTCCGCTGTTTTATGCATAACTTCAGAAACAACATTGAGCGCTTCTTCTCGCGCGCCCTCTTCAGATGCATTATACATAATTGTAACATGAAAACAGCCGACACTCATGTGCCCGAAATTAAACATTTGAGTTTTTTGAAGAGATGCCGCTTTTTCATCCAAAAAGGCGGCAAAGTCATCCAACCGGCTGATAGGAACTGCAACATCTTCATTAATCTTGTCTGTTTTTATATTGTAAAGTTTGGAAGATATTGAATTCCTGAATGCCCATAGTTCTGCCCGTTCATTTGCATCTGCTGCAATAATTGACCTTGTTGGAGAGTTCCCGAATGAACCTACTTTTACTGCATCACGATCACAGTTTTCAATAAGAAGTGCGCAAGTACCTTTTGCGCAATTATACTTGTGCCCTTCAGGTGCGATAGCAGTAAGAACCGGAGAATCCATATATTCAATTGAAGCAGGTGGTTTACCATAAGCAATCATTTTTTGGGCACACTTAACAGCTTCAGAGCTGCTTTTAAAAAAGTGAAGCGATGTTGAATACTCTTTGGGCAGTGATATAAGTCTTAACGCAATCCTTACAATGATACCGCCAGTACCTTCGCTTCCAACCATCAACCGTTCTGATAGAGTATTTTGCCCCTTATTGAAATATCCGGTTGAAATAAATGTCCCTTCATCGTTTACATAAACTAGTCCCGCTACATGAGCAGAACATGAACCATAAAAACGCCCTTTGTAACCGCATCCATTTTCAGCAACATTACCGCCGATGGTTGAATAAGCAGCACTGCTGGGATCGCAGGGGAAAGAGAGAGAGTACTTTTTCAACCGAGCTTCAAGATCACCATTTATTACTCCAGGTTCTACAATGGCTATCCGTTCATCAGGATCGATTGTTATAACCTTATTCATTCTCTCCATCGAAATAACTAAACCACCCGTTACTGCCAAGGCACCACCTGTTAAACCTGTTCCGGCTCCTCGCACAGTTACAGGTATATGGTACTTTCTGGCGATAGTTACTATAGAAGCGACATCGTTTTTCGAAGATGGCAATAGTACCGCATCAGGCAGGTGTTCTCTTTTTGATGCATCGTATGAATAGGAGAGTGCTGCCTCCGGAGTTAGATCTATGGAGTTTTTTGCAAGTCGCTCGCTAAGTTCGGTTATAAGCTGTTTCGGAAGCTGCATATAGTGAAAATATTTGATTTGGAATGAATTAAGCCAGATGAATCTACCTTTATTTACTCAACTTCTTGTCTGACAATATGTCATTTGTGTATTTTAGCTATTAACTTAAACCATTTAATAGCATCTATATCAGTATTTATTATGGTGCGGAATTATAGGATGAATAAAAAATTATTCTTAACAGCCATTTTACTAGTTGCAACTTTGATATACCCACAGACCCGTGAAGAGATTCTGAGCAAAATAAAATCTGGAGAAATTCCTGTTTCTGCCGATTTGGTTAAACAGATTGAACAGAAACAAAATGGAGCCAATAAAAACCAACCTGCTCCTGGTTATGTTGTTGCACCTGTTGACTCTACAAATAAGGATAAGAAAATTGCTGCTGATTCCATGCATGATGCTGCTTCAAATCGTGATCTGAGAAGTGAGTATAAAGCATTGGTAAAGGCAGATTTAAACCGTCTCCAGCTGAAAGACTTCGGCTTTGATGTGTTTGCACAAACTATGCCTCAGGCGGTATCAACTCTTGCCCCATCAGAAGACTATGTAATTAATGTTGGTGATGAGGTTATTGTATATACATGGGGACGCGAAAATGGACAGAAAAGCCTTTTTGTAGACAAAGATGGCTTTTTTAATTATCCGCCTCTAGCACCCATACGGGTTGCCGGCCTCTCTTTCCGTGATGCAAGAAACAGCATAAAATCCTCTCTTGAAAACATATCAGGTCTTCAGGCCAGAATATCGCTCGGTCAACTCTCTTCTATCCGTGTGCTATTACTTGGCGACGTTATAAAACCAGGTTCTTATCTCGTCACCTCAGGTACAACAGTTATCAACGCTCTTTTTGCCTGCGGCGGAATAAAGGACATTGGCAGTTTACGTCAAATACGCCTGGAGCGGGGCGGTAAACCATTTCGCACAATTGACCTTTATAATCTTCTCCTAAAAGGAAGCAGCGGGAACGATATACAACTTATTGCAGGTGATGTTGTTTTCGTGCCTGTTGCTGAAAAAAGAGTAGGTGTTGCCGGATTTGTTAAACGTCCTGCCTTGTACGAGGCAAAAACTGGCGACAAAGTCTCGGATCTTATAAAATATGCAGGTGGCCTTTCAGCCGAAGCGAATGCTGGTCGAATCGTCGTTGAACGCTACAAACAAAATGAAAAACGGGTTGTCCTGGATTTCAAAATGAACTCTGCAACCGGTCAAATAGCAAGTGATGTTGCTGTTGAAAATGGCGATCTTATTAAAGTATTCCCTCTCATTGCTGATGAAAGCAATGGCGTTGTTGTCGTTGGCCATGTAGCATCACCCGGAAAATATGAATACCGTAAGGGACTTACAGTAAAATCAATTCTGCCTTCCTTCCAATCATATCTGCCTGAAACATTTTTTGAATATGCTGTTGTTAAAAGGGTCTTTCTACCGGATTATCATTATGAGTTTGTCCCCTTTTCACTAGGAAAAATCTATAACGATGGTGTCGATTTTTCACTGGAACCAAGAGACACACTCTTTGTTTACAGCAGAAAAGAGTTGACAGATTTGGCGAATGTTGAAGTAGAAGGCAATGTTCGTAAACCCGGCAAAATACCTTACATCCAAAACATGCGCGTTTCTGACGCTATTGTATCCGCCGGCGGCTTTTCAGATGACACCTATTTAGACGAAGCTCAAGTTATCTCCCATCAAAATGGCGGGAATAAAGCGGAAATAAAACGGGTGAATCTTCGAAAAATCCTTGAAGATTATACTACTCCTGACAACATTCCCCTTTCTCTAAATGACCGGGTAATAGTCTTTTCAAAATGGAATTTTACCTTCCGTGATTCGGTAACTATACATGGCGAGGTAAAAAAGCCCGGAACATTTGCATTGGCTTCAGGAATGTCTGTTGACGACCTTGTAAAGCAGGCTGGCGGATATACACAGGCCACATACCGTCTCTATGTTGAAATTGTTAGAACAGAACTCCTGCGTGATTCAATCGAAAAGGAAAAAGTAGTTAAGCTTAACTTCGATCGTGTACCGGAAGTTGGAGTAGGATTCGCTTTACAACCCAGAGATGAAGTTTTTATCCGAAACATAATTGACTACGGTAAAAGTATTGCAGTCAGACTGAATGGACGCTTTGTATTCCCCGGCACCTACCGTGCCGAAAAAGGTGAGAACATAAGCAGTATCATTCAACGTGCAGGCGGATTCAGAGATGATGCATATCTGCCAGGAATTATCTTTACCCGCAAAAGAGTACAAGAAAGACAGCAGGAAAATCTCAAAAAAGTTGCCGATAATCTTGAGAAGCAGCTTCAGCAGCTCCTGACACAGGAGGCAGTTGGCGCAACCGCAGAAGATAAGGCATATAGAGATCTCTTGATACAGCAGCAGATGACAATGCTAGAAAATATGCGCAGTTCCGTTCCTCTTGGACGGGTTGTCATGAAAATTGACAATTGGAAAGAGTTTAAAGGTTCAGAAAATGATATTCAGGTTGAAGATGGTGATGAAATAACTGTCAGTGAAAATCTAAACACTGTTTCAATTCTTGGAGAGGTTTATGCTCCAATCAGTGTTGTTTACTCA
>JAEUSG010000389.1 GCA_016788315.1 Fibrobacterota bacterium
ATTCTTGCCATAGGATATACTCTTACGCATCCGACCTATTTCTTCAACCTCTTTTTCAAGCATCTTCAGGGAATAAGTACTGCCTTTCTAATCGTATTCACCTTGCTGTGCATGTACAATATCGCAAACAGTTACGCTGAAAGACACCGATTATGAGCAGCAATACCTTTTCTATTTCTGTTAAAACCGGTGAACGGTCACTTGTTGATATTTCCGATTATGTTTATGAAAAAAGTAAGATAACATTTCTTTTCGGCGAATCAGGTATCGGAAAATCTGTTATCTCAAAAGTTATTTACGGAATTCTCGACCCGCATGGACTAGATATAAAAGTCAATGGTAGCTCATATTCTAATTACAGGGAGTCGGAGAGTGTTAAGGAGCTTCAAAAGAGCTCTTTTTTCGTTTTTCAGGAACCTTCAACGCATTTAAATCCACAGCAGAAAATATATGAGCAGCTTAATGAAGGCTCTCTTTCCGGTGCTGATTCAGAAAAACAGATTTTGTCAACTTTATGGACAGATGGAACTGTTGAAAGTCTTAAACATATTTTGGACATATTTCCCAAGCCATATCGTCCATCCGGAGGCGAAAAGCAGCGTGTGTTATTGGCTATGGCTTTCAAAAAAATAGACATGGTTGTTTCTAGCGCTAATAGTGGAACCGAGTATTTTGTTTTTGATGAACCTACAGGCAGTCTTGATAACAGATACAGAAATATTTTCCTGGAGTATCTTGTAAATAAGTTTAAGGAAAAACCATATACAGTAACAGTTATTACGCATGATTATTCCATTATCAGTGAAGTCTATACACGTTATGGAGATATAATCGAAAGCTTTAGGTTTAAGGAGCTGGTACGAAACGAAGATGAAACACTCTGCCTTAATGACTTTTCTCCTGAGAAATATACCGGCTGGCTGTTCAAAATGCGGAAGCTCATATCTTCTGCAAAAAACAGTGAGAAAATTCTTGAGTTCAGTCAGGATTTAAAGGTCTTTGGGCGTGAATTGACACTTTCTTCACCGCTGATTATAAGACGGGGTGAGATGGTTTATCTTAAAGCGGCAAGCGGTGTCGGAAAAACAACTCTAGCTAAAGTAATTATGGGTCTTTACAAAGCAGATCGTTTTTCAATGAATTTGTCCGGTGTTTATCTTGATCAAAATTCAGATGAAGGAAAATGGCACAAGGAGATATGGGGTAAAAAGGGGGGAATGGTCTTTCAGCATGCTGATGAGGCTCTAAATCTCGCTGTTAACGTTAGAGAAGTATTTAAGAATTTGCCGTTAAAACGACCAGTTACGGACGCTTCACTTACTGAAATGCTGTCAGCTCTGCTTACCCAAAAACTTCCCGATGGATTTTTGGAAAGAAAAGTTTCTCAGTTGAGCGGTGGGCAGAAACAGTGCTTGAATTTATTACGTACTTTCCTTATTCGTCCAGATCTTATTGTTCTTGATGAACCTCTTAATGGTCTTGATTTCAGCAGAATCAGAACAGTGCTTGGGCTCATATCAAATGGTCTTTCTGATGGCAGCGCAATTTTGATGATAACGCATAATGAAGAAATCATGGAACATCTGGTCAATCCTGACCAGGTATGGTATTTAAGTGCAAAAGAGTAACATACA
>JAEUSG010000398.1 GCA_016788315.1 Fibrobacterota bacterium
AACCACCTCCGTTAACAATTAGATTTCCAAATATCAGATTATCATTATTATTATAACCTTGGTCTCCGTGTATAGCCTCACCTGCGCCAGTTACTACAAGTTCCAGCCATTCAAATTTCATGTAATGCTGATTAGAACCTATCTGTATAGCATTTGTCCCTGTCGTTTGAATTTTTACTCCGGAGCCGGCTATTCCCCTATGCCGTTGATTTGTTGCTGAAGTTAAAAGGACCGAACGATTTGCATCGGTAGTCCAGCCTTCTAAACTTAACTGTGCCGTAAATGGTGCGTCACGGTAACAAACACCTTTCTCCATTGTATTACGTGCCGTCAGGTTTCCGTCCCTGTCATCTTCCCATGCCTGCAATGTATTATAGCGTCTGAATATCTTTATATCTTTAGCACTTTGACTAAACGATATCGGCACCTGGAGTACAAGCTGTGTCGCACTTACTCTGGACCTGATATATGCACCTGAATCAGCACCAATAATTACTGAATCGCCTTCACCGATTGAATCCGGGAAAGAGCCGCTTGATATGGTTATTGTGTCACCAATAGAATTTGTCGAAGCTGTTCCTGCAGCTGTATATAAAGATGCCGCCTGCATACCGATAGAGCGTATCACAGTATCAATTGTAACATTCTCGACAGCACCGATATCCCAGTTACCGTACGCACGGAGTGTATCATTTATGTCTTTCGTAAGATATTGCGAGATTGCCGTCGAATCGCCTCTGTTTTTTGCTGGAGAGTTGTTTCTTAAACTTAAATCAAGTGTGGCTGATGCTGTATCCACAAAAAGTGCTTTTGGGGATATTAGACCGAGACTGCCTGTACCGGGAACATAGGCCATTGAACTGATATTTGTACTGCTCTGCGCTGAGAATGAATATGATTCCGGTGAAAAATCAGCTGTGGCACAGCCAACAGAAATATTGTTCTTTACAGTTGGCGACGTACTCTGAGAGGTAATACCCTTTCCACAGTTATACACCGTATTATTGTATATCTTAGCACTGCTCGCATCCTGAATGCCAATAGTCCAGCCGGCACCATATACAAGACAGTTACTCATACGGCTTTGCCATAAATAAGCACCATACGTTGGTACTAATATCGAGGGCGAATATAGAATACAATTTTCAAAAACACTGTTGGATCCACCTGTACCACCCGTTGTATTAATTCCTGACGATCCTTGACCGACTCTCTTGATCTGCAACCATGATATTCTAGTGTAATAATCGCGAACATCAATGGAACTGGAATAATCCGTGGAATTCTCTATTCGTATACCACTACTGCTGTATGCCTTACCATTATGTCTGGCTCCTGAAGCCGCTGTAAGCCACATGAAATGTGTCGCGTCAGTCGTGGAACCGGAAAGCATTACACCGCTTGTAAAGATACCATCGTTGTAACATACCCCCTTCCATACTACATTCTGCGCAACGAGATCTGTTGGTGCAGCATCTTCCCAGGCCTGCAAAGTATTGTAAGCACGTTTAATCTCATAATCTTCACCGCTATAAGCATATACAGGCGGAAGCTGCAACGTGACCTGACCGGTATTGTCTCTTGACTTTATCCAACAGGTATCTGCACCCAGGAAGGTGGAATTATTCGGATCAAAAATTATCATATCACCTTCACCGACATTTGAAGGTAATGTAGCACCAGCAAAGGTTACGGTCACAGAACGGTTTGTTGTGGCTGTTCCTGTTCCGTAAATTACACCTGTGTTAGTTCCTATTGAATATCTGACTGTATCAATGTATGAAAAACTGAAACCAGTGTTTCCGACAATGTTGCCACCATATTCATCAAGCGTATCTTTACAGCTTCGTACATTTATAGTGCCAGCGTCATAATACTGTGCGCCTATTCTTAAGTCAACAAGCCATGAAGTTCCACTTCCATACCAATGTCTTGGAGGGGCAGTATTACCACCAATCCGGAGATACATCGAATCGACATCACCTGAAAGCCGCCCATTAGAGTTGAAGTAAATAAATCCATCGTTGACAACCTTTCCTTTGATAGGTATCATACCACCGCTACCCTTGTGGATTAGGGCTCCTGTTGAGGCAACTTCTGTTGTACATACGCTCATGCCTGCCCCACCTCTAAGTATTAGCGTACCAGCTATTACTGTCTTGCCTCTTGTTGTAAGCGAAACACCGTTCATATCCAGTACACCTGACTCTACATGAAGCTGCTGCCCTTGATTATTGGAAGCACCACTGGACATAGACCATACGCTTCCAGTAGCAACAACTTTACTATTTGCAGGCTTTCTAATAATAAGATTACTAGTAAAAAACATACCGCCACCACCAAGAGAATCGCAATAATTTTGCGTTCCAGTACCAGACATTATTAATTTAGCACAAAGTGAAGTATCCCCTGTTGAATACGCCGCAGCGCCTGTTACGTTAGTAACATTACCACGAACTCTGTAAACACCTTTGTAAGCTTTAACAATAGAAGCAACTTTTGCAGAAACTCTTAAATTTCCATTCGCCACCAGTGTATCTTCGCGTGCAGTTCCTGTATGATATATAACAATACCGTTTGACAAAGATGCATTATAGAACCATACATTGTTCATTACCATTGTGTCAGGCAGATCAATATATTTAGTAGCTGTTCCGCCAGGAGCAGCGGAACCAACAAAGGTCACAGTTCCACTGTTGTGATTAAAGACTGAACCAGCTACCATCTTTATTACTGTATCATTTCTGGTCTGATCAACTCGACCTATTGCAAAAGTATCCGTTGGTGCAGTAAAAGTACCAGAACGTAGATACAAAGCTGATGATCCAATTTTTGTCGTTCCGGTGGCTGGTAACAATGAACCAGTTGTAGCAATTTCAAGATCGGGCAGCAAAGCTTGGCCATCTGTAACACCTATTCCGGAACTCTTATAATACTGGGTCGAATTTCCATTGACTTTAAGCTTGATAGTACCGCCTCGCGCATTTGCATACAAAAACAATGAGTCCGACACCTCTATGCAGTTTGTATTTGCAGCTGTATCAGCATAAACAAGGCCATTTGCAGAACCGCCCATAGAGAAATTTCCGGTCAGTCCTAGTGTGTCACCGGCTGCTAACTTATATGAAACCGTATCCGTATTTGAAGAGGTGTTACACAATCTCAAACTCTTTAAAGCAAGCCTTCCTCCATTTACATCAATAGTCTTTACAACACGGGCACCTGCAGCTCCCGACGCATCAAAAGTTACTATGCCGT
>JAEUSG010000474.1 GCA_016788315.1 Fibrobacterota bacterium
CAGCTCCTGGACGAGTGAGTGAGTACGCTAGCGAACTCCCTAGCTAGCCCGTAGACCGCCGCCGGGACCCACAGGTCCCGACCACACTTTTTATCACCGAATTGGATATGAGTACAGTTAAAATATAGTTACAATCATCTAGTAGTTGGGTCACAATTTTTTTTCATGTTCCACTCCGCCATAAGTGAGAAAAACCGATTTTTCTGTGAAATAATCGTGTTGTGCCTTTTAAATGAATTCAGTTAATCTTTCGCTTGATTGGTAGATCAAACAGCTCTGTGACTACCTTATCCGAGAGTGTTGAGCTGAATGACAGTTTTTGAAAGACAAGATCGACTGGATAAATTTGAGGCGGCATTACTCGAAGCGTAAGCATCTAGATAATAAACGTTGATAGTATTGGAATCATCCTCTTCCACAGACCGTAAAATACGTTTCTTGATTGGGCTGGAGAGCTAGCGGGCTGCAAATCGGCAATCTTTTTTTCGTGGTAACGCTGGTAACAGTTTGGGTGTAAGTGGCCTGGGGCGCAAGCACAAGAGTAGGGAGTATTGCTTCGTTTACACTCCACGCACTTCCTCTTTCGAACGGCTTTCCTTATGGGGCAAAACGTAATGGGGAGCTTCTGATAGAGTTGAATTGAGTTTCGGATTTCCTCTTCTTTTTTCTCTCCAAGTAGACCCCAGATCAAAATACTGCAATATTCTTTCATTGATATGTCTTTTCCAGTGTGATGAACGAACATTCGCCAACTATTATGCACTACGAGCATCATAAGCCAATGCAAAATTTTGACCTTCCAAGATCTGTGGCCTCGCTTGGATAGCAAGCCTAAGATTGATTGATCCGCGTGATCGACGTTTCCCATGTTGCTCGCATAGAAATGAACACTATTAGGCTTCAGTTTTCCACCACGGTCCTCAAAACAGCACGTCGTTGCGTTGTCAATGATGATCACCGGTTTCCGCTTTGTCTTCTTCCTTTTTTGTCTAAAAGCGGTGATTCGTAACGGATTTAAGTGGGCATGAGGTGTTTCACCTTTCATCTCGAATGATCGGGCTTCACCATCTTCCAAATCAGAAATTAAAAAATTGATCAACAAATCGTTGGTGTTCATTTTGACGGCCATTCCAACCTTGTGACCTGACTCATGCAACGACTTAGCCACCTCTAAGCTGCCATACCAGGAGTCACAGATCATAGCAGTGCCAGGAGAACACTTGGAATGCAAATACCGTTTCGCGTGTTCAGCCATTTCAGCTCTCGAAATTTTCTGCTTCAAGTCGATGTGAGGGAGGATCCAATTCACAACATGGTCACTATCCGCAATGGCGTGAACTTTTATGAAGTATTGATTGGGTTTGTTGGGGTTGAAGACCCAGGGACCATGGCCTTTGTGCGGAATGCCCATTTCATCCATTGTGAGATGACCACTTGGCTTCCACAGGGAACTAATACTTGCATTGAATTTCTTGAACATCTCACTTTGAGCTTTACTGTCGCTGCCGATCGTCAAAATTTTTCTGAAGTCCCGAGCATCATTTCTTGACATGATGTGTCGCACCACAAGAGATCGAGTCTCCAGCAACGACAACAGATCTGGCGACCTCCATTGATCTTCAAAATCATTTGCCGGAGCCATACAGTCTGCAAGGTAAAGAGCCATATATTTCACGAAGGAACGACGGAATTTAGGGGCATTTTCCACAATCTTCAACATTTTTTTTCGATTTTCCAGGCGCAAGGGAATGTGTTCCTCCATTGTAAATTCAGGATTGGGATAATCAGCATCTAAATCATCGACTACACGGTCATCAGAACCTTCGGCATTGATTTGACCTCGTGTTGCTTCCACACGGTCTGCAAGGATCTCAGCAGGGTCCACTTCATCATCTTCGGCGAAACCATCTACTTCATCTCGTAGGAAGTTCGAATCATCGTCCTCATCGTCGCGACTACGTGATTGAGAAGAGGGAGCTGTTGCACGAGTTTTAGTTTGGCAGGCTCCCCTGATCAATTCAACGAGGTCATCGGGCAGCATGGATAGTGCAAGATGTGCGGCAATTTGTTTATCGGTAAGGCCTTCGAGGGAATTTCGTGCAGCAGCACGCAAACCAGCTGTGTCGGCGTCAGGAGGTAATTCATAGCAACTTGTTTCACTCATTTCCTCCTTCTCTGTGACCCAATGTTCTGTTACAGATTCAGCATCAACGTCGACTCCGTCCCATATTCGCTCAAGATGATTGCACAAAGTTTCGGTGTATTCCTCATTGGACACGTTTTGTTGTTGAGGAACTTTGCAACCATGTGCCGCGATTGCCGCCTTCAATGCCGCAACCGAGGCATTTTCGAACTTAAAACGACCTCGAAGTACTTTTTTGTCCTGTTGCGCGGTAACACGACCCGTATAAACATGATTAGCCACTTTTGAATTCGGATTGTTTCTTTGCCACTTGCGCCACGTACAGGAATCTGCGGTACGTTTCGCTGCTGGGGATGATGTCTCGGTATTGCTTCTTCGCGTTTGAGTGGAATTTCCAGGAACAGCGGAATTTCTAATAGCCATAGGACGGGGATGATTTCCAGGTCGGTTTTCAGGGGTAGCGCGTCGCGTGTTGCGTCGATTTCTGCCCGTTTGAGTTGAAGATGATGGTTTCTCCGAAATAATATCTATACTGAAAGGTTGGCTGCGTGCTGTGAAGCCCAGGACTCGATTTGAATTTGGGTCGACATTTTCCAGAGACCTTGTAGCGCTTCTGAGCATTGAAGTTCATCATGATATGACAAATGATGGTTAGCCGGACATATGGGAGTACAAACGATTCTCAATTCGAAATAAGCAAACAATCGCCCTTTTTTTGAGCGAACACACAAAAAGGCAATTTCGCCCCACTCAGCATACCTTGTTCTCCTAGCTGCAGTTGACATGATAGAAGGTATATATTACAGCGTTTTTCCGGTACCGTGCACCTGTACACAACTCGTACGACGAGAATTCCTGAGAAGATAGGTAGAATAACGGTTAGGATGAGCTGGCAAAATTTCTACCCAATTTGAAACGAACTGCCAGGCAAAAATACATTTGTGAAAGTTCTTTTCATATTTTTCCAGCTTTGACAGTCATTTCGACCTAGGGCAAGTGAGAAAGGAGGATTGCAAAATTGTTCACAGTGAAGTCCAGTTTTCTGCTTTCAGAGGCTATTGAGCGAGTGTAAAAAGTGACTCCCCGTTTCTAGACCGCACTGTCTGCTAATGACAAGGTATTCAGCCTGAATTACGTACAGTATAGAGAAGAAAACGAGCTTTTAAACTTGACGCGCGCTAAAAAATGTTGAGAGGCCGTTTCTGACCTTCGTGATCTCCAGGTAGCACCACTAACCAAGCAGGAGTAAGATAGGACAAAAGTGTTCGGACGGCTAGGGGAGTGCACGGAGGAATGATCTCACAAGCAAGAAAATCGGGGTTTTCGAATTTCTCTATTTATTGCACAATATATAGGGAAATAAATTTTTCATTTCGGCGGTTGACGGGCTAGCGACACTCTCGGGTTCCTTTGTATGGACAACGCCGATTTTAGACCAGCCATAGCGATTCAAGAGAGAT
>JAEUSG010000435.1 GCA_016788315.1 Fibrobacterota bacterium
CGAGATGTTAAAAAGATTCATATCTGGTTTGGTTCTATTAAAGGTAAGGATGGTCGTCCATTTTCTACTCGTGAAGGTAATGCGATAAGTCTTGAAGGTATTATTGAAGAAGCAATACAAAGAGCTCGAGCTGTAGTTGAAGCTAAAAACCCAACACTGCCTGAAACAGAAAAAGAGATGATAGCCGAAACAGTCGGCTTGTCATCAATGAAATATTTTGAATTGAATCATGACCTGAAAACAGATACCATATTCGATTGGGATCGAATGCTTTCATTGGAAGGGAATACTGCACCATATCAGCTTTACACATATGCAAGAATTAGAAGTGTTTTACGGAAATGCGAAGAAACACATGGGGCATTTTCTCAGAATGGTTCAATAGTTATAAAGTTGCCGGCTGAACGAAATTTAATAATGCTTCTTGATCAGTTTTCTACACAGATAAAATCGGCAGCCTCTGATTTAAAGCCGAACTATGTATCTGAGTATCTTAACAAATTGAGCGGAGAGTTTAATTACTATTATAACCTGAAAGAAGCACCAATAGTAAAAGAAGCAGACCCGGAAATACGTGCATCAAGAGCAGCAATCTACAAACTGGTCGGAGATACCATCAAAACCGCTCTTTCCATGCTCGGAATAAACGCACTAGAAAGAATGTAAAGGAGAATTGCTATGCCTCTATTAATCGTCGGCTCAGTTGGTATTGATGACATCATAACAGAAGAGGGTTCTGCTAAAGGTGTATTGGGCGGTTCTTCATCATACGCAGCAGTTGCAGCGGGGCTTTTCGACAGAGTCCGTCTAGTGGGTGTAGTAGGGAATGATTTTCCCAAAAAATATGTCGAACTTTACAAAAAGAAGAATATTGATTTGGCTGGTCTCGAAACTGCCAACGGCAAGACCTTCCGCTGGACAGGCAAATACGCCAAGGAATTCAAGACCAGAGATACTCTGGAAATTAATCTGAATGTCTTTGCTGACTTCAGACCGAAGATTCCTGCGCAGTACAAAGATTCGCCTTATGTTCTTTTGGCTAACATAGATCCTGATTTACAGCATATGGTTCTTGATCAGATAAAGAAGCCGAAGTTCGTTGCCGTTGACACAATGGATTTGTGGATCAATATTAAGAGGGATCGTGTTGCTGCACTGTTAAAAAGGGTTGATTTGATTGTTATGAACGATGAAGAGGCGGCTCTATATACAGGTAAAAACAATCTTATCTCGGCTGGCAAAGAGCTTCTTAAGAGCGGTGTTAAGTATGCAATAATTAAGAAGGGGAGTCATGGAGCCATTCTTTTCTCCAAAAACTCAATTTTCCAAATCCCGGCCTATCCTCTCGAAAAAGTTGTAGATCCTACTGGGGCTGGCGACTCCTTTATCGGCGGTGTAATGGGTTACGCAGCAGCAAAAAAGAGATCTGATGAAGCATCTATTCGTCGTGGAATTGTTTATGGAACTGTAGCAGCTTCATATAATGTTGAAGCATTCAGTCTCGAAAAACTGAAAACAGTTTCAAAAGCTGATGTAGAAAAGCGGTTTAAGTTCATAGCTTCAATGACAAAATTCTAATATGATGAAAACAATACTATTCTGTCTATGCATAGTCTTTAACCTTTATAGTGAAACACGGAGTTTTGTCGGAACCAGAATCGAATCAGAAACTCCTGACGTATACGCTGTACGATCAGACCGTTCACTTATAACTTTTGCAGGCTTTAACAAACATGATTCAGTACCTCCTTTTAAAATTGTTGGGGATCTGGATTTTAATGTTTCTGATAATGCCCTAAGAATTCCTGTCCGGACTCTTCGCAGAAATGCAAAAGCAGGTGGGTATTACTATGCAGGTGTTCTTGATATTAGTTCCAGCGGAGCAGTTATGACCGCGGCGCGTACCATCCCTTCCGGAAATCCTGATTTGGGAACAGCGTTATTGTTCTTCCCCGAGTCCGTTACAGTAGACAGTGTGAACGGACTTCCCGAAACATTTGTCCGCTATTTTAAAAGGGCTAAGGTGGAGGTTGTTGAGTACAAAATCAAAGATGGCAAGCCGCGACTTTTGTGGGCAAGGAACAGAAAGGTTGAATCCTCAGTTGAGGATGAAGTTTCGGTATTGATTTCCAGAAATAAAATTGAAGTAACTGTGCAGGATTCCGTTGTTTACAGCGGGGATAATCCTCTTCCTCAGTTCCTAAAGCTAAAGAGCGGCATATGGGCATCTACTAAAGGAAATACACATGGCGGAGGAAATCTGAAATTTGATCGAATCAGAATCGAATCGGTGTCGCAATAAGATAGTTATCATTTATATATTATGATATTAAAGTCTTAAATAGAATAATAAAACGAGGGTAATAATGATGATTTTACGAGTTTTCCTTTCTGTTGCAATTCTTCTCTCCTTCTCTTTTTGTAAAAAATTTGAAGATACCACTCCAAGGTACGATAAAGAAGCCTGTGTAGTCTGCTCTCATTACGCTGCCGAGGCGGGCCCAGGAAAGTGCTTTAACTGCAAGGCAACCGGTGTCTGTACTTTCTGTAAAGGAACAGGAAAACGCCAGATCGGTGACTCTAAAAATTTCATCGAGGAAGAGTGCCCTTTCTGTAAGGCTTCCGGTAAGTGCCACTATTGTGATGGGACAGCAAAGTGCAAAACTTGCGGAGGAAGCGGCAAATACACTCCGCTCCAGCAGCCTGCCCAGCCTGCAGAAGCTCCACAGGGGACAAAATGAGAATTGCAGTAGCTGCTGCACTGTTGGCGTTTCTTCTTATTACTAATGCGGTAGGCGGCTCCGCTCCGATTCAGCCAATTCGTCTTGTCGATCAGCCTACAGCTGGAACATACGGCAAAGGGCAGTATGGTCTTGGGATTAATTTCTTTGACGAAGGCGGTATAGCATACTCATTTGGTTTGGGTATTACCGACCGGTTTTCTTTAGGTGTAGCACATCAGATTATGGGTGCAATTGGCAGCGGAAAACCAAAACTCCAGAGCATTCCCGGTGTTCAGCTGAAATACAGGATAGTTGAAGAGAGCTATTATCTGCCCGGAATGGCGATTGGTCTTGAGACACAGGGAACCGGTAATTATTACAATAAGAGAGATGGTGATAATTATCTGCGCTTTCAATTCAAATCCAAGGGACTTTATGGGGCAATCAGCAAGAGTTATCTCTTTTTAGGTCAGCCTCTTGGTTTTCATTTTCTGGCAAACTACAGTGTTGTAGATAATCAGGCTGATGCAGAATCGGCTACTATTGATGGAAAACCATCTAACAGAATAGTTGACTTTGCGTTTGGCATAGATAAAAGTTTTAACGAAGAACTCTCAGTGCTTGCCGAATATGACTTTGCCCTGGACGATAACCATACAAGAAACATTGGAAAAGGTTATCTCAATGCAGCTATAAGGTGGATGATATTCCCATCTTTTACCCTTGAAGTTGCAGTTAAAGATATGCTTCTTAATAAAGAGCTTCCAGTTTCAACGGATGGTGTATTGCGAGAAGTACGGATTTTTTACACAAACAAATTCTAAAAGCTCTATAAATGGCTGATTCGACACTTATAACTCTTTTAAACAGCGATGTGTCTGATGCCGTTATAATGGGCATAGATCGTGCATTGACAGAACGCAGTTATGCGGTTATAGATAATATTATTCCCCATATTGATTCTCCAAATAAGGAGATAAACCGACGTGCCAGGCTCGCTGCAGGAGAGCTTCTTCAGTCGCTTCTTCTCGCGGCAGGACACAAAGTTCCATGGGAGGCCTTTTGCCAGAAGGCCCGAGTATTAAAAAAAATCAGACCTGATATCGTGGAAAAACTGATTAAAGATATTGCTGCGCCGGCAATGCAGGGACGGGGTTTGCGTCTGAAGATGCTGACTGCAATTGACAAAGAGGCTGCTGAAAAGGTGCTTAACGGTTCACATTTTGATACTGATCCGCAATTCCGAGCTACAGCTGTTCGTCTTTTTCTTGAAGTGAACAGCCCCGATGTTCAAACAAGAATAATGAAATTTCTTACCGACAAAGATCCGCGCGTTATTTCAAATACTCTTGAGACGCTTGAGCAGCTGCGGAGTCAGAATCTGACAGGAACGTTTACCCGTTTCAGAAACAATAATGATCCAAGAATAAAAAGCGTTGTGCTGAGGGCTTTGTGTCATGCCGGAGAACATGCGCTTCATGACGATATTAAATCCTTTATAGAAAATGGAACGGAAAGACATCATGCCGCATTGGCCTGGCTTCTGCCGGAAGTACAAAGCGTAATCCAAGATCCTTTACCCATTCTTGAAAAACTTACCCGTAGCTCATTCAGCGTTGTAAAGAGCTCGGCCGTTAAGGCTCTGAAAAGGATAAATTCTTCAGCAGCGCTGAAGCTTTTATCTTCTGTGAATGGTCTTGAGCAATTGTTTAAGGAAGATGAGGCCAGAGAGAAGCTTCACTTGGCGCAAATGGAAAAAGATGGAAGAAAGAAATATTCCGTTGTCAGAAATGTTTCACATCATATCAGTGCAGGTGCTGTTTCCTCTCTGCTGCCTTTCGTAGCCGATACGGATCCTAAGGTAATTGTTGCCGCTCTTGATGCAATAAGTATAGCGCCTGGTAAATCTGTAACCGAGGTTGCTTCAAATCAGTATACACTAAGTGCTGATCCCAGAATACGTGAAGCGGCAGTTAAAATTATGTATTCAGCCGGAAAAGGGAAAATTTATTCAGATTTAACTAAAATGCTCGCTGATAAGAATGAACGGATGAGAGCCGCTGCTGTTCATCTGATAGGAGAAATCGGCTCCAATGAGTTATATCTTTGCGAGCTGCTGTTGAAAGTGGCTGAAGATAAATCAAAGCTGGTAAATCGGTTTGAGAAACAGGCTGTCAGGAGAATTATTTCAAGATTCAAAGAGGGTTTTATTACGGTTCCTGAGTCTGTAATTATACAGGCCATCAAAATAGGCGGTTCAGCAGCAGTAATTTCAATGCCTAGAGAGAAATTGCATCAAGCAGTTTCTGAAAATCTGAAAATTAAAACTTCAGCAATAGAGCGCTATACCTCGATAATGGCCGATGCAGCACTTTGTGAGATTAAAAAGGATACCTTCGGAATGGAGATCATATCTTTTTCTGAACGCGATGGAATGGAACTTTTTCTCTATTATTGTGAAAATGTCCGTTATGGTAAAACGGCCACATGGTCTACTTTTTCAGCAGGTTCTCAGACAGTGCTCCAGAATATTTCATATTTATCGCAAAAACATGGCAGGGTGATGGGTAACCGCACAGCTTTCCCTTTGAAAGAGCTGGAGAATTCAGGGCTTCCAAAGGAATTGGATGTAGCCGTATGCATTGCCGAAATCATCAAAAATGGCTTATGCGAGCCACTAACGGAGGGTGATGAGAAATTTCTGCTGTTTAATAGGACCAGAATACAGAAATTTATAAATACGTTGAAATGGCTGCCGGTATTCCACAAAATAATAACTCCGACTGAGTGCTTATAATCGGTTGCCTATCGGCTCGTGCTTTTTTATTTTAAACTGTTGTCTGTAATGTGCGGACAGATATGGTAATTAAACGGTAAAATTGGATTATTGATGGCAATTGAAGATGACACCCAAGCGTATATAGAACGACTTTACTATAAAGAACTTGGCAGACATAAAGTTTTAACAGATGCTGAAGAAAAAGTTCTAGTTGGAAAACTTCAGAGTGGTGACCGTCTTGCCATCAATACACTCATTCTAGGTAATTTACGTTTTGTCGTAAGCATTGCACGTAAATACCAGAATAGAGGCCTTACTCTCTTAGAGGTTATAAACGAAGGCAATTTAGGACTATACAAGGCAGCAAAAAGATTTAATGTTGATAAAGATGTAAAATTTACCTCTTATGCTGTATGGTGGGTTCGCCAGTCAATTCAAAAAGCGATTTTTGATCAGGCAACAGTAGTTAAAATTCCACCCAATAAAATTGCACTTATCAGGAAATTCAAGTACTCCCTGGCAAAATTAAACGGTAATATGGATGAGGCTCTTAACCTTGCCGATTACAAACCCTATGCATCCGAAATCGTCGATATCCTGGAAAAGCTAAACCCCTTCTCTTTGGATGCTCCTGTTTCAAACGATGCAGACGAGGACAGTGTCCATACATTATTGGATGTTCTTGGAGTAGAAGCCAAGCAGGAAGATGATCTTGAACGCAAGGAATTAAAAAAAGTTCTTAATGCCATTCTTGCTAAAATGACAAAGAGAGAAGAAACTGTTCTCCGGATGTATTACAGCATAGATCATGATAAAGAGTTCACTCTCGAAGAAATCGGGGAAAAACTTTCCCTTACAAGAGAGCGCGTACGTCAGATAAAAAACAAGGCATTACGAAAATTGTTTCACAGCAAAGAGCTGCGTGAACATTTAAAGAGCGTTCCGCCGGACGGAACAGAACCAGACTACGAATGAAATCTGCAAGCGAAATAGGGCTCATCGAGGGAAGAAGGGTACTTCTTGCTGAGGCGCATGCTCTTGAGGCAGCTTCAAAAAAAGTTGGCATAGCTTTTTCGCATACACTTGAAATATTATCTAAAATAAAAGGCAAGGTAATCGCCACAGGTGTGGGGAAATCCGGTATTATTGGAAGACGCATGGCGTCAATATTTTCTTCGACGGGAACGCCTGCTTTTTTCATGCATCCTGTTGAGGGCGTTCATGGCGACATCGGCATTATTGGTAAAGATGATGCTATTATCATGATTACACACAGTGGAAAATCAGATGAACTGATGAATCTTCTGCCGCATATCAAACGGCATGGTATACCGGTTATCTTGGTGTCAAGAGATAATAAGTCGTCACTTTCCTCTTTTGCAGATGTTGTTCTGGAAACAGGAGTAAGCCGTGAAGCCTGTCCCTATAATCTCGTTCCTACAACAAGCTCTGCAGTAGCATCTGGACTTGGAGATGCTCTCGCTATAGCCCTTATGCGGATAAAAGGTTTTAAACAGAAAGATTACAAGAATAGTCATCCTGGCGGTGATTTAGGCAAACGCCTGCTTTATAAAGCAGAAGATCTAATGACTAAAGGAAATTCTATTCCAATAGTCAGCGTTACGCTACCTGTGGCAGATGCTGTTGAAGAGATTTCTGCCAAGGGGCTTGGAATGGCATGCGTAGTTGATGCCAAAGGAAAGATCTTCGGTGTGCTCACAGATGGTGACATACGGCGGGCTGTTGGCAGCGGGCTAATAGGTAAATCGAAGGCAGGAGAAATTTGCACCAGATCACCCAAAACGATTAAAAAGGATCTGCTTGCAGTCGAAGCCCTGTCAATAATGGAAAAATTTAAAATCACTAGTCTGATAGTTACCGGTTCCGGTGCAGGAAAAGGGCCTCTTGGAATTCTCCATATGCATCAGATTTTGCGTGCCGGCGTAGTGTAAAGAAGTTCTTATGAAGAAATATTACTTTCTATCAGACGCCCATTTTGGTGCTCTTAAGGGTGTTTCTCCCGGAGCGGAGGAGGATTTTGTTGCCCTCTGTGATAGGATTGCTGTTGATGCGGAACGCCTCTATTTTCTGGGTGACCTATTCGATTTTTTCTTTGATTACAATTCAGTTGTTCCCAGAAATTATTTCAGGATTCAGTATGCTATTCATAAGCTCATATCGTCCGGTGTGCCGGTAGTTTATGTAAGCGGAAATCACGATTTCTGGCTAGGTGATTTTCTGGAAAAAGAGGTCGGGATTCAGGTGGCAGAAGGCGCAGTTCAAATTGAAGCATGCAATCTAAAGATTAATCTTCAGCATGGCGACTGTTTTTTGAAGGGTGAAAAAGATACACGTTCCTTTTTTGGCAAAATTGTGAAGAGCAGCATTAATAGAAAACTATATCGGCTGCTTCATCCCGATTTTGCTGTTCCATTTGCCTTGAAGATTTCCGAGTTCAGCCGTAAAAGGACAGAACGCAAAATTGATAAAGAAAAAATAATGCATTCATTTAGAATGAGGGCACAAAATTTCCTGTCGGAATCTGATGTAAATGCCGTTTTAGTCGGGCACACACACTTTAAGGATATGGTTCAATTAAAAAATAAAACCTATATCAACACAGGAAACTGGATGGTTGATCGTGATTATGCTGTTCTTGAGAATGGTGTATTTAGTTTGAGAACTTTCGCGAGAGATCAATAAGGAGATGTTGTTATGAAAATAGCAATTGCTTCAATAGTTGTATTAGTGACCGCAGCAGCCTCAATTTGCGGGCAATATCCCGCATTTGGCGGTATTAAGCTTGAAATGTCTAAAGAACAGGTGTCAGCAGTATGCGATAGTCTGTCCAAAATATACGGAGCTCAAATTCTTAAAGACTCCAATACTGTTATGGTTCACTCTTCAGAAAAGCTGTTGTCAAAAGAATTTGCAATTCAATCCATAAAATGCATGTTCAACAAAAAAAAGAGTGTTCAGGCTCTTAATATTACCTGCAAAGTGAGTAATGTTTTTGATGTGGAGGCAATTGTTGGTGCACTAGAGAGTTTATTTGGTAAATATGACGGTAAACGTATTCCTTTGGGTTTTTCAACGGAACTTGAATGGAATGGTGATAAATCCTTCAAGGCCTATCTTTTTTCGTCTGAATCGGCACGTGAAACTTATATTCTTCTTGCCACGCCGTCTTTTATGAAAGAAGAGGAGATAAGAGGAGGTTACAAAGAGTAGGACTTGCTATTTGCCGTTTCAAGGTACTACTTTTTTATCGTATGTCAATTTCAAGAGCTGAGTTTTTATGCCGTTATCAACAAAGCAGGTCGATGTTTCCTGCTCTCAATGTTAAGATACACTCTTTAGTGTATGAGTCAGGCGGTGAGATCATATATGCAGATAATTTCCAGTCGCTCACGCACCGCTCAGATTTAATGAAAAGTATTGTCGGAAGAAATATAATGGAATTTGCCGATGCGCCAATGGGAGGACATCCAAGAGGCGTATTCCGTGATGCTCTATTCCCTGCCGATGGAACTGTCAGCAGTCTTTCAATGGTTTTTAAGGATCCGGAAACTTCATCCTCTCTTTTTCAGGGACAAATACCTGCATTGGTTGATATTGTAAATTTTAGCGGTTATTATATAATGTCTCTCCATTTACAGGACTACTATATTGATCGAGCTAAAGGCCGAATCACTGAAGATATGACAGTTCTTTTGGATGATTCAAATAATATAATTATGGCCTGTCCTGCTTTTAGACGTAATCTTGTGGATAAAATCGGTGCTGATATCAGAAGCATGGATAACTACATTATTACAGACAATTGGAAAGATTTAATTGATCGGGAGAGTAAGTGCATTCAATATCTCACAACTGTTAGAGATACTTCATTAGATGCCTGGAAGGTATGGAAACAATATCCGGATTTTAACAGAACAGATTGGGTGCCAGACTTTAACGGATTTTGGCAATTCGGAAAATCTGAGATTGCTGCATTCCCAAAGGAAGGCAACGGCTTTTCACTTTTTATTCACGATCTTGATCAGACGAAGAATGATTTACGCATAAACATAAAAGCTAAGCTTGCTAATACCGGCACCATTGGAGTTCTCTTTCACCTAGATATATATAAAGCCGGAGGTGGGGCAACTTCTGCACCAGACAGTGACGGTTACAATTTTTCCCTGCGTGATATTAATAAGCATAACAAAATGACGCTGCTTCTGAAGAAAGATACATCTCCGCTTCAGGATCTAGTTCTTGAAACTGGATTATTAGATGTCGCTGAAGATGGCTCAATAATGGCCAATATCAGCTTTGAAAAAGCAGGAGCTGCTCTATCATTGTATGTTAATAAGGTAAGAG
>JAEUSG010000490.1 GCA_016788315.1 Fibrobacterota bacterium
TAAAGATTGATTACGCGCTGGACAACATTCCAGGATTGACAGAACACTCAACAAAACTTGAAGCTGCATTAAACCGTCAGAAAACAGCGGTAATCAGCGCTAATCCAAATCCTTTCAATCCTTCAAGCAGAATCAGCATCACCCTTCCATCAACTACAGAGATGAGACTTGCTGTTTATGATGCAAATGGCCGTTTTGTAAAAGAACTGTTTAACGGAATCCGCCTCTCCGGAACACACAATTTTACATGGAACGGCACAAATACGTCTGGCATCAAAGTATCAACCGGTTTATATTTTTATCGTCTTACAGCTGGCAAAGAAACTCGTATAATAAAAACAATCTTTTCAAAGTGAGAAGAAAAATGAAAAAGTACCGTTCACTACTTTATGTTCTCTTATGTGCACCAGCACTATTTGCATCCGTTATAAGTGATGCTGCCGCCTCATTGCAGCCTGGTAAATGGGTTCAGGTTAACACTAATTTCCCGCATACCCGCTTTTTTATGGATTCTGTCTCTGGAAGCGGTATCTTCAATTATTCTGACGACGCTGTTTGGTATCCTGATTCACAATGGATGATGTTTACAGGATCAGACCACGGTGGCCTGGTCAATCCAGGGAGCTTTATTGTCTATAAGGCTAATACAGACACATGGGAAAAAAGGGCACGAGGTACTCGTGGAGATTTTTCACACGCATACTCCTTCAACACTATTAATGCAAAGAGAGGAATTTATTACCACTATGACCATTCTGGACCTGGTCTTTTGAAATATGATATCAAAACAGACAAATGGGATACCGTCTGCGGTAAATACAGCAACACCACTCCGACCGGCATGGTAGAATGGTTTCCTGAGGCCAACAAGATGATTGCGTTTGGAAGCGATATCAGAGGCTGCATGTTTTATCTTGATACTGCAACAAACAAATGGGTAAGCTTCGGATCAGGAATCGCTGCTGAAGTTGCATACCACGGACTCGGTCGATATAACTCAACAAAAAAGGTTATAATGTTCGGATTCGGATCAATGTGGTCAATGAACGGAGACTCACCTGGTTATAAAACTTATATCCTCGACAGTAACCTTACGATTCGCCAAACCTCCATATGCTCAATTTTTGTCGCCCATCCTCGGGCAATTCTAACTTACGATCCCAGCAGCGGTGATTTCCTGATTTTCGATCGTAACAACGGTTTTTATTCTTATGATATGGTTAATGACCTTTGGAAAAAGCTCCCTACACCAACGGTCCCCATCTTTGATGCTGATCGTTCGCCGATTTACACTGTCTCTGCACCTATTCCAGAGCTTGGTGTTGTGGCCTTTTGGCAGGTTCGCTCTTCTTCGGCCTCCGGATGGGCAGCTACAAGCCATATGTATTTATATAAGCACAACCCAAATTCGGGTACAGCCATCGAAAGCAATGGCCCTGACTCTAAAACATCCTCTATTGACATAACTGCAAAGCCAAATCCATTCAACCCTGTATGCAATGTAAACGTAACTCTTCCTTCAAAATCTAATCTCCTCTTGAATGTTTACAATTCGAATGGAAAAATTATTCGCGAAATAACAAGCGGAACATATGCAAAGGGAACCCACTCTTTCACATGGAAAGGCGTTGATGCGCTTAACAATAAGATGGCAACAGGCTTATATGTTTTACACCTTACAGCAGGGAACCAGACAAAGACAGTGAAAGTGATGCTGACAAAATAATAAGGCTAGGGGGTTCAAAGTTACCGCAGATTGTTATCTATATACATCTGGCGAAATAGGATCCAGGGGTCAAGAGCATAAAGCTCCCCCTGGTCCAGAATCTTAAAGACAAAGTGCGAATGGTCATGAAGTCCGCACCAGACACCGGCAGCTGAAGCAAAATGAACTCCCGCAGGTAGCGGACCATGTTCAGGAACGAGAAGTTTTTCCATATGATGAGCCTGCAATATCCAGACAGAACCATCCTCCCAGCGGCGGAGAGCGCGCCAACGGTTATTATTATGCCCCATCTCAACGCTGTTAAAATAAAAATGGTCATCAAAGGCAAGCGGAGTGTAAAGCGGCGTTCCCTTAGGATGATTTATGTCAAGACCGCCATGTGCATCAGCACCATTATATGCACCAAGCCAGCAATCCTCACCTCTAAAGCAATCCTCTATGCGCAACCCCCCCTCAGGAAGCGGACACCATGGCATGAGCTTCTCAGGGCATATACGAGTAGAGGCATCGTGAAGTGCGAAACGCGCTTCAGCAGCAGGTTTGCACTCTCCATGAGTCTCCTGCAGAAAATCGAAAATGGCGCGCACTGCATCAAGATACCAGACAACACCTTCAATAACCCATGGCTCATAAAAACTTTTCTGTGTGGATATTTCCCGTTCAAACCGGTGGTCTACTCCCTTAATGCGTACAAGACAGAAAAATCGAATATCTGTACGCCCCCCTTTTTCAGGATTTTTGAGAACTTTAAGGGTTGTACGAATCAATTCAGCACCACTATCCAGAAGCTCCATCTTTACAATTTC
>JAEUSG010000510.1 GCA_016788315.1 Fibrobacterota bacterium
TAAATTGGCATAAAAGGAGTTTAAAATGAGTGGTTTCGTTCAGAATGTGGTAAGATCTAAATACTTTTTGCTCATCGTCATTATTTTTTCTCTGTTTGAATCAGTTTTTTCCATTACACCTGCGGTACAGGGCGCACTTGGCGGTCAAGATGCTGTGGCTTCATCAGGTCCAGCTGTTCAAGCAAAGTCGGTATCATCTTCAAATACTACTTCTGCAACATTGTCAAATGTGGCACCGTCTTCAAAAAGCAGTTCAGGTGCTTCAAGTTTGCAAGGGGGTAATATTCAGCCAGGTGGAGGATTTGTAAGTTTTTCTCACGATCTTTTCACTCTAACTAGCGGTTCTGGATTAAAGATGGATATTGGATTAGATTATTCCAATGGTTCGGTATATGATCAAGTAAGAAAAAATAACCTTGATGCACCAACTGGTGTTGCAGGTTTAGGCTGGAGTTTTACAAACGCCAGAATATTTGTTAACCATAATGGAACGGTTGCTATAAATGATGACAAGTGGTTTTATCAAGATGATATGGGTGCCGTTTTTCCAATTGAATATGGCCGCGGTACTTCAGCTACTAAATTGTTTATCAAAGGATTGCTTACATACAAGGTTACCTATAAACTCAATACCGACAATGTTATTTCCGGATGGGAACTTATTAAGCCGGACGGAACAAGGATGCTTTTTGGAGATTACGATTTGACAGGTTCTCTGAACGCACTTGGAGTAAATTACTTTTGTGGTACTTCTATTGGTATTTTTCCAATCCCATATATAACGACTGTTTTTCAACGTTACTACGCAGATAATCACAAATACTTTTTTGACAGCTGGTATATCTCCAAAGTAGTTCAACCAAACAAAAAAAACAATTTTGTTTACACTTACACAAACCGAGAAGTTTCAGATTATATAACCGGAGAACCTATAGGTGTTTCTGGCTCCGCAGTATACTCTGCATCTACTGGCGGGACTCAACTTGTAGTAACAAAGGCAGTATATCTTAAAACAATTCAGTCTTCAACTGGAGACAGGGTGGAATTTATTTACAGTGATAAAGATCCGTCGGAATATGAAGATCCTACACCTGGTACTGAGCCTGATATTAATGTTGACCCGATCGAAAAGAAATTTCTTTCAAGCGTTGAACTCTATAATGGTTCAAATAGCTTGTATTCGGCAAAGTATTCTTTTCAATACAATGTTAACGGCTTTTTAAATATTACTGGTGGTACGGAGACACGATTCAATAAAAGGCTTCTTAATAAAATAATTACAAGAAAACAAAATGCTTTCATTGCAGCGCCGACCATAGATTTTACAT
>JAEUSG010000512.1 GCA_016788315.1 Fibrobacterota bacterium
AGTTATTTGCGGTAGAGCCTTCGTGTCCGTTCACCTGCGCCCTGTGTCCACTCACTCGCATTGCTCGTTCGGGCACAGTTCGCAGGTTCTCGGCACTTCGGCACAAATAAAGTTGGCAACTTCGCCATACCTGAACGTTGTGTGCAATGCTGCCAGCGAAAGGCAAAATACAAAAGGTAGCCAGCGCGAAAGACAAGCCGCCATCGTGGCGGCAAAGAAACAATATAATCTGGAGGCGTTACATGGAAACAATTCGAGGCAGCTCTCCCGCAAGGCTAAAACAACGAAATTTGGATATTGAAATTCATGACGAAGAAGTGTTCTTGCACATTTATTCGCCAAGCAATTCTGAAGGTGGCTATGCGATACATGTAAATAAAGTAGATTTAGCGATACTTCTTAGATAATTTATAAGACCAACGAAGGAGTTTTAAATGCAAACACTATTTCTTTTCTTTCTTATTTTAATTTACGGCACATCGGTGACTGCACAAACGATTGTCGCCGGCGTTGGTATTAAAAACAAGAAGTCAGTCATTAAATACGGCTTTATTGACTTGAGTGGCAAGACAATCGTTCCGCCATCCTATGATGGTATTTATGATTATCACAATGGTGAGGTGCTTGTTTCTAAGGACAATAAATTTGGCATTATCGATATAAAAGGTAACACAATAATTGAAATAAAATACGCAAATCTTGATCTTTTTGAAGATGGATTGGCAAAAGTTTTTGTTGGAGAAACAGAAAATATTATTACTTCAAATAAGTATGGTTATATAAACCGACAAGGCGAATTTATTATTCCGCCTCGTTACATTGATGCCAAAAGGTTTTCAGAAGGGCTTGCAGCAGTAAAATATCCAGAACCAATCAATCGATGGGGTTTCATTGATAAATTCGGACAGGAAAAGATTCCAGCAAAATATTTCGAGGCATCCGATTTCATAAATGGTGTTGCATTGGTAAGAGGTAAATACGAAGATGAATATCAATATATAAATATAAACGGGACTCCGATTACAGAAAAGAAATTCCGCCACGCAAATCTTTTTAGCGAAGATGGTGGAGCAAAAATGGTTTATGATAATAAATGTTTTGGTCGAATCAATCTTCAAGGTGAGATAATCTTTTGCACTAATTTCAACTCAATTGAAATTCATGATTTCCTGAGTTTTAAAGACGGATTGGCTCCGGCTTCATTTGATAATAATGGAGATGATTTATTATGGGGTTTCATTGATTCTCTTGGTAAAATTGCGATCCCACCATCATATTTGTATGTAAGGCAGTTTTCTGATGGTTTAGCTTTAGTAGGAAAATCTTGCAGAAATGAAGAAGAAGACTATGTTGCTTATGGCTTTATCGACAAGAGCAATGGTTTTGTTATTCCACCTGTAATCTTAACTAGCGAATCAGAAATTGGTTCTTTCTGTGAAGGGCTTGCATTTGTCAAGAATGCAAAAGGGTACGGATATATAGATAAATCTGGCAATTTCGCTATACAGCCAAAGTATTCTTCTGCGAGTGATTTTACATATGGCCTTGCAAGAGTTAGTAACGATACAAAGTTTGGTTATATAAATCCCAAAGGAGCAGAAGTAATAAAGCTACAATTTGATGATGCCTCATTCTTCTTTGATGTTAATGGAAAAGGGAATATTATTCTTTTTCCTAGACAAAACTGAAATCACAAATCTATTAGAAAACGATGAAATCAAATAATAAAGTGTGCTCCCTCACCATCCATGGTTCTGTCGCACAAGACGCGCTGGCTAGACATAATGCGAAAGGCATCGCTGTCAGCACAGCACACAACAACGGCATTGTGGTTCGGGGCGGAAGACCGCCCCTCTCCCAAATTGCCAAGGTTTTTGTAGGTAGAGCCTTCGTGTCCGTTCACCTGCGCCCTGTGTCCACTCACTCGCTACGCTTGTTCGGGCACAGTTCGCAGGTTCTCGGCACTCAGGCACAATATAAGTTGGCAACTTCACAATGCCTGAACGTTGTGCGCCATAGGCCGCTGCATGTGCAACTACCACGCTATTAAAGACAATAAAAAGACAAAAGAATAATTATTAGAATGTAAATTCTAAGAATTAGAAATACATAGCGTGGTTAACAGCATCATCTTCCCCGTCCCATATGATGCCATTATCGTTGCACATACAGCCCAAAGGGCGTTACGCGAAGAATAGTTGCATCTTCCGCAAATATTTCTGTGATGTGACAAATTTTGTCACATGTAGTTCCTATATTTGCTTCAGCGCTATGGAGCGCTAACCTTAGGTTTAATGCTTTGCTAACATCTTTTCAACCATTGGAAAGTTGATAGTATCTCTATTGTATAGAGCTTCTTTCGTCATCTTTATTGTCAAAGAGCTTTATCTGGAGGCTGCAGCCAGCCCAGACTGTAGATAAGCTTATCTGGTTTATTCAGAGGATTCTAGAAATCCCTGTTCAAACCACTGAATTCTGAAAATGAATTAAATAAATCTTCCAAGATTTATTACATTTTCAGAAGAATTCAGTGGTTACAGGGATAGATAGAATCCATATAAACCAGAATAAGAAATCATATCTACATCCTGGTCTGACTGCTTGCGATAGTGCTCGACAATAAAGATGACAAAAAGCTATATAGTATGTAAATCAACTTCCCAATCCAATGGTTGAAAAAATGATAATGGATGCAAACCTAATGTTAGATGCAACAATGAGCGTAACGCGGCCAACGGCGCACAACAACGGTATGGGGGTTCAGGGCGGAAGACCGCCCTTCTCCCAAATTGCCAAAGTTATTTTCGGTAGAGCTTTCGTGTCCGTTCACCTGTTGCCTGTGTCCACTCCTTCGCTACGCTCAGTCGGGCACAGTCAACATGTTCACGGCACTCAAGCACAAATAAAGTTGGCAACTTCCCCATACCTATACGTTGTTTGCAATTGCTGGTTGGCACAAGACAATGGACAAAAAAACGGCGCCCGAAATACAAAAACAGAAAGGATAAAAACTAATTATGAATTTCTTTGATGATAAGATTGCAGAACGTCTTGGTGGTATTAATTTCGGCAAATCAACTGAAATTTATAAATTTGAATTGATTAAGAGGGCTAAAACTGCCGCCAAGTTAACTCATCCTGATTTATCATTAATTGATATGGGGGTTGGTGAACCCGATTGGTATGCTGACCCTTTAGTCATTAAAACACTTTCACAAGAAGCAGGCAAACCAGAGAATAGATGGTATTCTGATAATGGTATTCCCGAATTCCAAAATGCAGCAGCTCAATATTTGAAAAATGTATATGGTTTGAATATTGAAGACCCTTCGTCACAAATTATTCACGGAATTGGGTCCAAGCCTATCTTGGCATTACTTCCCATTTGTTTCATCAATCCAGGTGATGTTTTTTTAACAACTATTCCAGGATATCCTGTCTCTGCGACATATACAAGATACCTTGGTGGTGAAGTCTTTAATCTACCTCTTCATGAGTCAAATTCATTTTTACCTGATTTAGAAAGCATTCCAAGCTCAATTTTGAAACGCTCTAAAGCACTCTATTTGAACTATCCAAACAACCCTACTGGTGCAACTGCAACCATAGATTTCTTTAAGCACGTTGTAGAATTCGCAAATCGCAACGGAATCGCAATAATTCATGATGCTGCTTATGGAGCACTCACATTCGACGGATACAAACCGCTTAGTTTTTTATCTGTAGACGGTGCGATGGACGTCGGCGTTGAAATTCATTCCTTATCAAAAGCTTTTAATATGACTGGCTGGAGATTAGGTTTCATTTGCGGTAATCCTAAAGCAGTAAAGGCATATGCAACCGTTAAAGATAACACAGATTCGGGTCAATTTAGAGCGATTCAAAAAGCAGGTGTTCAGGCCTTAAATAATCTTGAAATTACTGATAGGACGACTGAAAAATATTCAAGACGATTTGATTTGCTCGTTAACGCTCTTAGAGAATTAGGGTTCAACGCAACCAAACCAAAGGGTTCATTTTATTGTTATGTCAAATCGCCTTTCGGTACAGAATCTGGAGAATTATTCAAAACAGCTTCTGAATTTTCTGATTTTCTTATTAGAAATTCGTTAATTTCAACGGTTCCTTGGGATGATGCCGGTAATTTTATTCGTTTCTCAGTCACATTCGAAGCCGACTCAGTAGAAACAGAAAAAGCAGTTATTAAAGAAATGAAAAACAGGATAGCAAAATTAAAACTGAAATTCTAAGACGGGCGCCTAAAGGAAAAAAATTGAAGAGTGCCAACCAGCAACAGCAAACAACAACGGTATGGCGGTTCGGGCGCTCCCACCTGCTAATGCGCCTTCCTCAGAGTCGCGCCCTCACCCAAATTGCCAAAGTTATTTGCGGTAGAGCCTTCGTGTCCGTTCACCTGCGCCCTGTGTCCACTCACTCGCATTGCTCGTTCGGGCACAGTTCGCAGGTTCTCGGCACTTC
>JAEUSG010000517.1 GCA_016788315.1 Fibrobacterota bacterium
CGGCAAAAGGGAAACAGGGATTGTTTAAATATCAATTTCTGCTGACTGGAAAAGTAATGTCTGCAACTGCCTATGTTTCATCGGGCGGCCGCTACCGCTTTTCTGTTAACGGGATAGCAATAAGCATGGATACATCTGTTTCAAGGTCGTTTAATAAGCTTGATTCTTTTGATGTAAAGGGGCAGCTTACGGGCGGGGATAATTCTGTTGCCCTGTCATTCATAAAAGGTGAGAGCGGTATTAAATTGCGAGTTAAAGCTGTAGTTGATACCTCTCTCCATTTTGCTTCAAATATGGGATTGGTTTCTCCTGGTGGTGCAGTCCCTAAAAAGGAACCTGTTCAGGCGTCTGAAGAGAAAGTGGTTGTTGATACAGTAAAGAAAAGTGACTCTCTACCTGTTCAAGCCAAAGCACCTGAGGCTAAAGCAGATACAGTTAAACCTTCAAAGGATTCTGTTGCAGTTGCGGCTAAACAAGTTGTCGACACACTTTCTGCTGCACCGAAGGATACACTAAAACCTGAACAGCCAAAGAGTGCACCTGCCTCAGACCAGGCCAAAAAAGAGGTTAAGACAGATTCTATACCTGCTCCTATGCCTGCAAAGCAGACCGCTGCTGTTCAACCTAAAGATACCGTTAAAACAGCGGTTGCAACTGCTGAATCTTTCAAGAATTACGATGAATTTGCCAAAGCTTTGGCCGATGCAAAGCTTAAAAATGAAGAGCTCAAGAAGGAAGTTAAAAGTACTCAAACCCGTATACGAAGCATCAAATTCCGACTTGGTTCAACTGATGAGGCAATCAGGTCGGCAGAGAACGATATTAAGGTATATAGGAAAATCATCGAAAGCAAATCGCAGCGATAGCAGATATTACGGCTTTTAGTTGTATTTTGCCCTTTACAGTTTATATCTTTCTATTGTATGTAAGGCAATATGATACAGCATCTTAATTAGGGATTATATGGTCGCACGGTCGGTTGCTTTTCTCTTTGCGGTTTCGCTTATGTCTGTAGGCTCGCTATATGCGCAGCAAAGCACGGGCGGCAAATCACTTGTTCTCGAAACCCTTACAATCGAAGGCAAGATTAAAAAACCTCAGGTTGCTCTTATCTCTATTGAGAAGAGACCCGTAATAAAACCTATGGCGCTTGCCAGTCTGGAATCAAGAAGAGATATTGCTAAAAATGTCAAGGGCGATGTATTTGAATACCGTTATTATGATAAACCGTTTAATGTTGACGCAGCACAGATTGAATAGAAATTTGGAGGTTCAATGAGCTTTATTCAGAAATTCCTGCTCTCTTTCTCGGCCAATGAGCCCGGCTACGGGTTTATGTGGGTTTTGCTTGTTTTCTTTATCTTTGCCATAGCGCTTATTATTGAGCGAGGCATTTTCCTGATGAGGAAGACCAGTGGGAAAACTAATGTTTTCATGGCAAGCGTATTTGATCTGCTTAAGAAAGACAATATCCCCGAAGCCTTGAAACTTTGCGATCGCAACGACAATATGGCTTTGTCGCGTGTTGTTAAGGCTGGGCTCGAAAATGCGGCAAATGGCGTTGATAAAATTACTGCAGCACTTGAGGAAAAAACTTTAAGTACAGTCCCAATGCTCGAACAACGTACCAACTATCTTGCCATGACAGCAAACGTTGCAACTCTTATCGGTCTTATGGGTACAATCTACGGTCTTATCGTTTCGTTCGCAGCTGTGGGTGCTCCAGGTATCGACCCGGCTCAGAAGTCAACACTGCTTGCTCAAGGTATTGCTGCTGCTATGAATACTACGCTGGCTGGTCTTGCAATTGCTATTCCAGCCATTGTCGTTTTTACCTTTTATCAGAATGTTACTCAGCGAATAATTGACGATATTGATGAGTTCGGTCTTAAACTGTCAAATGTCCTTACTGAGCGCTCAAGAAAAACCTATAAGTATCATATAAGCACTGCCCAGATTAAAGAAGGCATTGGTATTCATGTAACACATGGTAATATCAAGATATTTACCGATAATACACTTATCAAAGAAATCAATCTGTAAAAAATGAGCTTTTTAGATCAGTTAATCCTATCTTTTGCTCCAAGTCAGGCCGGCTACGGCTTTATGTGGATTCTTGTGCTTTTGGCACTGCTTGCTATTTACTATGTGATTAAAAGAGGCATTTTCCTCTCTGCAAGCAGTAATATAAATGCAAATCATTTCACAGCAAGAATTCTTAATGATTTGCGTGAAGGCAAGCCAGAGCGGGCTCTTGATTTATGTAATTCGGCAGGGAAAAGAGCCTTGCCGTGGGTCTTTAAGGGTGCCATTGAAATGGCAGCACAGGATGAGCATCATGTGCGAGGAATAGTTGAAGAAAGAACCATATCAATAATTCCACGACTTGAAAAGGATTTGACTTATATCGCAATGTTTGCCAATGTTGCAACACTGCTTGGTTTGATGGGTACTATTTATGGTCTGATTCTTTCCTTTGCAGCTGTTGGTGCTCCCGGTGTTGAACCTTCTGTTAAGAGCTCTATGCTTGCTCAGGGTATCTCTGCCGCTATGAATACCACGCTTTTGGGACTTATTGTTGCAATCCCATGTATTCTGGCATACACCTATTTCCGTAATCTTGTAGATAGAATAGTTGCTGATATCGATGTCTCAACGGTCCCGCTTATCAAGACATTGGTGCCAGAAGAAAGACTTGGCAAGGATTATAAAGCATCTGAAAAGAAGACCAAGGAAGCTGTAGAGACTGAACCAAACATGGTTCCTATTATGGGGCTTATGGTTGTACTTATTCCTCTTCTTTTGTCATCTGCTGAGTTTGTAAAGATTGGTCGAGCTACAGTAAACCTTCCACAGTCTGCAGCAGGCGGTGAGGGGGGCGGTGACGAGAATGCTGTTCCTCCCAAAACTCTTGATCTTGGTCTTGTAATAACTACGAAGGGTTTTACTTTGGTGCATTCATTAAAGCCTGGTGAAGTTGTTGCCGGTCCTGATGCTGTTCCTGATATTCCTGTTCTCGCTCCTGGTAAATATGATTTTGCTAAACTCACCGAAAAATTAAAAGAGCTGAAAGTCGATGCGTTACGTGCTGCTCTTGGCAGAAGTGGTGGTGATTTTGAGTCTCTATCAAATTCTTATGCTGATCTGATAGCTCAGTCAGAAGATAATGTTAAAGATTATAAGGATGTTTATAATGTCAAGCTTCTTGCTGAAAACAAGATCAGCTATCAGATAATTATCGGAGTCATGGATGCGGCTAGAAATGTTAAAACGGATCAGGGTGTTAAGATACCTTTGTTCCCAGTAGTTGCTATGGGTGTAATGCGATAGGAATAATGTAAATATGGCAGGTTTTTCAAAAAGACGTAAAAGAGGAAACAGCGAAGCAAAGCTGAATATCACAAGTATGATGGATATGTTTACTATCATTCTTGTTTTCCTTTTAAAAAGCTTTTCAGCGCAGGGGCAGCTTGTTGCTCCGGCAAAAGGTCTTACTATCCCACAAGCAACGGTTGATTCAACCGCGGTTCAGGCAATAGGTATTGAAATTTCAATGGATCATAAAGAAAAAGATGGTAAGATGCGTCAGGGAAAGGTTCAGGTAGAAGGTAAGTTTATCGTAATGACAAATGAAGTCAAAGATTCAAAGTCATTTCTGATTCCTCAGCTTGAAGAGGCGCTTAAAAATTATGCGGAACAGGCTAGAAAAGCTTCCGAGCTTTTTAAAGAGGAGTTCAAGGGTGATGTTAATATCCAGGCCGACTCTGCCGTGTCGTATGATATTCTCACAAAGGTAATGTTTACCTGTGGGCAGTCAGGTTTTCCTAATATGCAAATGGTAGTATATAAGCAGGACTAATATAAATGGACAATCTTACCTTCACATCTATGGGAATGAGCGTCAAGCGGGGAGAATTCCCTGCTGAGTTCAAGCAGGGGTTTGCCCAGTCTCTTGATAAACGGTTTTTAAAGGTCTTTGCAGTCTGTTTTGCTATACTCATGCCGCTATTCCTGATAGGTGCGCTGCAGGAACCGCCTAAAGAGGTCTCTCTTGAAGAGATGGAACGTATGCAGGAACGATATGCACGCCTCGTACTTAATCAGCCGATAGAAAAGAAAGAGAAGAAGGTTGAAGAGGTCAAGAAAGAAGAAGTGCAGACTGTAAAGAAAGAGGAAGAGGAAGAGGCAAAGAAGGAAGAGGAGCGCGCACAGGAAACTGTTGAAGAGAAGAAGGTCCGTAAAGAGGCTACCACAGAACAGCGCGCTCAGAAGCGTGAAGCAATGAAAAAACAGCTTGACAACGTCGGTCTCTTTGCAGAACTTACTGCCGGTACAGGCGGTGGCAGAGGAAGCAGCCGTGCTGTTCAGGATTTAATTGGCAATATGGATGCTACTGCGTCCATATCTAATGTCTCTCTTAGCGGTGAATCTTTTGCTGCAAAAAAGAGTGAAAGCGTCGGCGGGAGTCTTGGCGGCAGACGCGGTGAACGCACAGAAGGTGGAACAATAAGTACATCAAACGTTGAAGCAGCCTCTGCAGGAACGCTGAAAAGCGAAGGCCAGGTTGCTATGTCCAAGCTTGAGAACGTTGTCGGCGATGCAGCCGGTGATGCCAGCCGTGATATAAAAACGCTCAACAGAGTACTTCAGAAATATCAGCCGCGTCTTAAAAAGGTTTACGAGGATTTTCTTAAAAAGAACCCCGATCTTGCAGGAAAAATTATTTTCAAAATTACAATTGAAGCAGATGGTTCAGTCTCAAGTGTAGTTGTTGTGTCGTCTGAGCTGAAGGATAGCGAACTGGAACGAAATCTTATAAGATATGTAGAACGTATTAAGTTTGACGGCGGTGCTTCCGGTAAGCTAACTATTGAGTGGCCGATTGTTTTCAGCGCAAGCTAATAGGAGGAATTCACTTATGGCAGAGATCAGAAAAGCAGACAGAATTCAGCAGCTAGCCGGCGCAGAGGACTATATAATTGATGCAAGTGCTACCGGCATTGCGCTTACAATAGGTAAAGATGACCCGGTTGTACAGGGTAAAGAGGTGCTGCTTGAGGTTTCCGGCGGCTCTAAATCTGTTCAGCTTCGCGCTGACGTTGTTTATGTAAAAAAGACCGAATCAGGTGAAAAACAGGCTGGTTTTAAATACCTCGGTCTTACAGATGTGAACAGAAATACAATTGCTGACATGATAGACGCTTATAGCAAAGGTGTGCCGATTCGCGCTAAAATAATCAGATAGCGCTGGTCTGGCCATAAGTCAAGTGAAGAGGCTGCTGCCTTTTATCTCTGTAGTCCTGGTGCTCATCCTGATCTCTGTCGCTTACTATTATATAAAAAGATATCATGGCTTTCAGATTGGAGATGTTATTGAATATGCCACTGCCCGATCAGCTTTTGAAGAGGAACAGCGTGCGTTCGAGGCGGATGCGTCGGTAAAGGCGGGAGCCGGATACTCCGGTGTTCCTGTTGAGATTCCCTCTCTTCTTTGTCCAACGGCTGATTCGCTTGGGTTTAAAGTGCTTGCAGCGTTGACTTTATATGCAGCTGATTCGGTTGCGTTGACAGAAATAAAAGAGAAGAGAGAAGGGGTGGAAAAGCTGGTGCAGTTTGCTTTTTCGGCGCTGCTCCCTTCCCAGATCGAAGCTGAAAGGGTAAAAGAGAGGGTAATAGAATTAGTTAATGGGTATTTGAAAAAGGGTCGGATAACTGGAGTAGTATTTACACACTTTGATATTGTACCACCGGAGACAAAATGATTAGCAAATTTCTGACAAGCATATTCGGTTCCAAGCATGATCGCTTTATTAAAAGGGTAAAGCCTGTCGTTGCAGAGATTAATAAATTTTATGAAGGTCTCGCATCACTGTCCGAAGATGAACTTAAAGGCAAAACAAATGAATTCCGAGACAGGCTGGCTAAAGGAGAAACCCTCGACCAGATTCTGCCGGAAGCTTTTGCTGTAGTTAAAGAGGCCTGCAGAAGACATTCCGGCAAGGAGTGGAAGGCTGTTACTCAGGTAATTAAATGGGAAATGGTTCCTTACGATGTTCAGCTCATCGGAGGTATTGCGCTTCATCAGGGTAAGATTGCTGAAATGGCTACCGGTGAAGGTAAAACCCTTGTTGCTGTTATGCCCACGTATCTTAACGCTCTGAGCGGACGCGGTGTTCATGTAGTTACAGTAAATGATTACCTTGCTCAGCGCGACTCTGAATGGATGGGGCAGATTCACCGGTATTTAGGACTTACGGTTGGTGTTATCCTTAACAATATGGATAGCGAGACACGCCGCAAGAACTATGCGTGCGATATAACATACGGAACAAACAATGAGTTCGGTTTCGATTACCTGCGTGACAACATGGCCGTTGATGCTGAAGATTTAGTGCAGCGTCCCTTCTATTATGCAATTGTAGACGAAGTAGACTCAGTGCTTGTTGATGAGGCGAGAACACCTCTGATTATATCCGGTACAGTTAATGTTACAATGGAGTCATATAATCAGTTGAGTCCCCTTGTTAAGAAGCTCTATGAACGGCAGAATCATCTTAATAATGAGCTTATAACTGAAGCTCGCGCTCTGCTCGAAAAAGGCGATGCTGATGACAGCGTACGTCTAAGTGCCGGCGAGAAGCTTTTTCAGGCGAAGCTTGGCGGTCCGAAACACAAACAGCTGCTTAAAGTTTTCACTGAATCAGGCATGAAGGCTCTTTGTGAACAGGCGGAAAACCACTACATCAGAGAGAAAAAGACGCATTCACTTGAAGAGAAGAATTTTTATAATATCAACGAAAAAAATCACAGTGCAGACCTTACCGAGAGAGGGCGTGAAATCCTGGCTGGCGGTCATGGTGATAAAGATCTCTTCCTGCTTCCGGATTTGTCAGATGAGCTGGTAAAAATCAGTAATGATAATTCACTTTCAGAAGTCGAGAAGCTGAAAGCAAAAGAGGAGATGCATGCAAAACATCAGGATAGAAGTGAACGTATTCATGTTATTTCCCAGCTTTTAAGAGCTTATTCTCTTTACGAAAAAGATGTTGAATACATGGTGCAGGATGACCGCATCATTATTGTCGATGAGCATACCGGCCGTCCTCTCGAAGGCCGCCGCTATTCTGACGGTCTTCATCAGGCCATTGAGGCAAAAGAGCGTGTAAAGGTACAGCGCGAAAGCCAGACATTGGCATCTGTTACGCTTCAGAACTATTTCAGAATGTATGAGAAACTTGCCGGCATGACCGGTACTGCTGAAACAGAGGAAAATGAGTTCTGGGAAATTTACAAGCTGGAAGTTGTTGTAATTCCAACCAACGATAAAATCCGCCGTGTCGACCGCGACGATGTTGTTTATAAAACACGTAAAGAGAAGTATAAGGCTCTCCTTGCAGAAA
>JAEUSG010000518.1 GCA_016788315.1 Fibrobacterota bacterium
TATCTCCCGGAGTAAATGTGAAACCATTTATCTTTGCAAGACTCTTCCAGGGTGTAGCGCTGTTCTGAGCCTGTAAAGTGGTGTATGAATCGTCTCCGGAACTTGCTACATAGTATGTAGCGGGATATAGAACAGTGTAAATCCAATCATATTCAGTTCATACGGAACAGGTGCGAAACCTGTAATCAAAGGAACACGACCAATATCAGGAAACTGGATGGTTCATTCCGGCAATGTCTATAAGGGACCTACTGCTGATTCGATTGTTGCACTTTTTTATAACGGGTTACCATTACCACTTGCCCGAATTCCGAATTCCGGCTATCTCAACATGGACGAAATACAACTTGATTCACTTACTATAAAATGTAACAACCTGCCCGTTATGAATTGGCTTAATGCAACTGCACACTTAAGAACAGAACACTGGACTCTTGTTCCAAAACAAATTACTGCAGCTAATACGGGTGAGCAGAGCATTACTTTACAATCAAAACCTGAGTATGGTCTGCGTAAGAATTGGGGCTTTTTCATCAACAACACACTGACGGCGCTTGATACCGTTGGTGAATGGTATTGTGACTATGCCAGCCAAACTATCTATGTATATCCTCTAAACCCAATCGGAAAAGATGGTCTGCTTGTAGAGGGTTCGGTATATCCTCATGGAATAGTTGTCACCAACGCTTCATACGTTCATGTTATCGGCTTTGCTCTATTCGGCCAGAAGTATTCAGGTATAGTAGTTGACAACTCCAATCATATTCTCATAAGTAACTGTGATGTTCTTTATTCTGATGTAAATGGTATAAGTGTGGAAAACAATTCACCGTCAAATGAAATTATTGGAAACAATGTACGCGGTGCAAACATGTATGGCATAATAGTAAACATGCATAATGGGTGGAATGGCGCAAACGGAGATAACACAATTATTTCTGAAAACACGATAACTCAAATCGCAGTAATGAAACGTCTCACAAAAAGCGGAATAGGAGACCATTGTTGTGCGGGTCTTGGCATTAATGCAAATGGTAAAAACCTAATTATTAGCAAAAACAAACTAGACAGTATAGGATACATTGGTATCAGCAATGGAGGCGGCCCTGCCTTAATAGAAAAAAATCATATACAAAATTGCTGCATAACCAAGGATGATGGTGCCGCTATTTACGCAGGTTTTCAAATGGATACGGGAAGTGCGGGTATTGGTGGTACGATAATACGCAATAACATTGTACTCTCTTCCCGACATGCAAAAGATGGTGTAGATTTTCCATATTGGCTTAGCTATTATAAGTCTCATGGGATTTACATTGACGACTATGGTCATGACATAACAATTGAAAATAATACTGCTGCTGATTGTGCCGGATATGGCTTCATGCTCCATAACAGCAGAAGGATTCAAGCCAGAGGTAACATTGCCGTAAACAATAAAGGCGCTCAATTTGCACTTTTGGAAAATCCACGTGCAGGTATTTGCTCTGATTGTCAAATGTATGAAAACAATCTGACAAATAATAAAATGGTTTCATTTTCAGACACTCAGCCATCAGTATATACATTGAGTTACTTTTTTGCTACGCCTCCAGATTTTGGTAAATTTGATTCAAATACCTATTGGAACCCTTTTAATAGAACTACTGTTAACTATCATATTATTAACCAAACAAGTGATCGCATATCAAGGTTTGAACTTCCGGATTGGCAAGCGTTTACCGGTAAAGATCTAAGAACACAATCAGCATCTGTTGTTTGGAATCCGTGGGAAATTAAAGACACGATTAGTCCGGAAATGATTATAAACGGTACATTCAACATAAACACTGCAGGATGGGCTGTTTTTCCACATACCAGTTCCATTACCTGGAAAGAAGATGTCAAAATGGGGGGTGGCTGCCTTGAAGCTGCAACTCCATTTGATGGGAGTAATCAGCCGCTGATTATTTCCAATATTTTCCCTCTTGTTAAAGATCACAAATATCTGTTACGATTCAGCGTTTATTCAGAGCATACAGATTCATTGATCCCGGTTGTTAGAAATGCCAATTATCCATGGAACAGTGTAGCTAAATTAGTATGGTATAAAACAAAAGGGGAAAGACGAAATTACGAAATGCTTTTTACAGCAACCGAAACGGGGGATTCATGCCGGATAGATTTTAACCCGTCTAATACAAATAATAAATTCTGGTTAGACAACGTATCGTTGCATGAAGTAACAGCTGATACTTTTCCAGCCTCATCTAGAATATTTCATTACATCAACAACTCTTTTAGCGATAGTTTAATTAATCTTCATTCAAGGTTAAAGTCTCTCGATGGTTCACCTGTTCCTTCTTCAATCATTCTTCTGCCTTTTACCTCTGAAATATTTTATTCTGAATTTAATGCACCTGTCACTGATGCTGAAATTCAAAATGTAAATAAATCTCATAAATTGCTACAAGCATACCCAAACCCATTTAATCCGCAGCTTTCAATTTATCTTCCAGTAAATGTTACATTTTCCAACGCTATGAAACTAAATGTTTACAATATCGCTGGTAAACATGTTTCAGATCTTACAGAAAAGATTCATAATGGAAAAGTTATCTGGAATGCAGGAGACCTACCTTCAGGTTTATACATTGTAAAACTACAAAACAATAAATATTCTCAGAAAATTAAAGTGACTTTATTAAGGTAACAAAATGGTAAAAAACATTATTCTGACGATAATAATGCTTCACATGTCTGTCTTCGCATATGATACTCTCCTTGTTGACGATTTCAACAACTATACCAAAACAAAAACTCTTTTCGGCGACACGGCTGGATACAGAATTACTACTGAGGGAAGTTTTGAGGGTTCATGCATTAAGCTTACTTCAGTTGATAGCAATGCCTACATTGTAGCAGCACTCCCTGTCTCTATTTACGCAGGAAAGCGAATAGAGCTATCAGCAATGTTTAAAGGTCTTAACATATCAAAACAGCATTCATATTATGCAGCTATAAACTTTATGATAGTTCAGCGCCGTAAAGGAGGTTCTCTTCTTCACACATCTGCCGCTTTTCTGCCCGGAGATACAACGTTTGATTGGAGACGCAATGGTTTTCAATTGGCAATTAGACCCGATATTGAAGAGCTGCATCTGGTTCTTTCGCTGCAGAATCTTGCAGGAACTCTTTATGTCGACAATCTCGTTATAAGACTGCTGTCAGACTTCATGCAGCCCCCTAGAGATGCACAAATTCCAATCAATACAGAAACAGCTTTCAGAGGGGGAACTGTAACACATAATCCCGACAGACCATATTTGCAGCTGTTTGGTAAAGAGTGGAAGGTAAATATCATCAGGTGGTGGATCAACTTTGATAGTAATTTCAGTGCGCAACTTGATAGAATTGACAGCATTCTTCCACATTGCAAAACAAACGGTATAAAGATGCTTCTTGTTAATGGCGGTCTTACAGGGGGATACTTTAAGGACTCGGCAAATCAGGCAATATTTATCAGCAGGTGGAAAACAATTGCAGAACGGCTGAAGGGCAACGATGCCATATGGGGTTACGACTTGGCAAACGAACCGGATCATGCTTCTTTTCTACCTGATAAAGTTAAATGGTGGGATGATCTGGCAGAAACTACAGCAGTTGAAATTAGAAAAATTGACCCAGCTACACCAATTATTGTTGAACCCCGATATGGCGATCCCGGAGAATTAGGCTTCTTTCGGCCACTTAATGCATCCATTTCAAATGTAGTTTACAGTATGCACCACTACCTTCCACATACTCTCACCCATCAGGGAATTCCACAATCTATTGGAAATTATCCACCATTTGGCGCTGTTTATCCAGGGACAATTGATGGAATAAACTGGGATACTGCTCAAATGCGCATCGCTCTCGAGCCAACACGCGCTTTCCAGCTCCGCTACCGTGTGCCAATATATGTTGGCGAATTTTCATGTATCAGATGGGCTGCCGGTAATAGTGCACTAAAATGGCTAACCGACGCTATAAACCTTTTTGAAGAATATGGATGGGATTGGACATACCACTCACTGCATGATTATGATGGCTGGAGTGTGGAGTATAATGAAACTTTTGGAGACAACACCTTTCCAGTTGAAACAGCACGAAAAGCCCTTCTTTTGTCTTATTTTGCAAAGAATAAAAATCCATATTCCGGTACTGGTATTTCAGAATTGAAAATTGACGATTTTAAAAATGACCTTAACTGTTTTCCAAATCCATTTAATCCGTCTGTTACTATAATTGTAAATAAAAATTTGTCTTTGCCTTTTAAGATGGAAATATATGATGTATCGGGGAAAAAAGTAGTAGATTTAACAAAACAGCTTAAGAATGGCAAAATTGTCTGGCATGCAGGTGCATTTCCTTCTGGCTGTTATTGTGTTAAAATAACAGGAAAGTATTTTAATAAAAGCGTAAAAGTTATGCTGCTGAAATGAGCGCCTGTAAGTTCCTACCCCTTATCTGCAGGCATCAAACAGATTCTGAACAATAACCTCTTTCTTAAGTTTGTCAAGAGAGATTGGTGTGCGCGGTTTAAATCTCAGCTTTAAACTTTTTCCAGGTAAAAGATGCATACCGTTATCTGTAAATAGGCCATATGTTTTACCTGTGCGAATCCACACATATGGAGCAAAAGAGTCTGCTTTTAGTGTAAATTCGAACATGCCATCTTTAAGGCTCGTGATTTTTGTACTGATCTTCGGATCTTTAAGCTCAAGATATTTGAATGGCTTGAAGAAAAACTCGTTTGATGCAGTATGATCGTTAAGTTCAAGTTTAGCATGGAGAAATGTACTGTTTTCTCCAACACCATCCGGAATAAGAGTTGATAGTTTTAACTGCGTAAGAAGTCTGCTTTCCTGTTTCTTCAGTTTGACTGGAAGAACTTTACGTTTTAAAGCTTTGCCGTTAAAATTGTAATGTGTAACCACCAGCTTGCCGTTCAGATTCTCCTCAATATCGCTGGTGCCCCAGACCTCTACTGCACCATCTTTTTCATACATAGATACTAAGAGTGGTGCGAAAAACTTTTTGCTCTCGTAGTGGAACATCTTCCAGCGTCCATCATACTCAAGAGATGACCATGAAGCGCATGGCCAGATATCATTCAGCTGCCAGTATATTGTCCCCATGTTAAGCGGCTTAATGCGGCGCCAGTGTTCCACACCGACCTTTATAGACAGTCCTTGAAGTGCCTGTGAGACGTAAAGCATGTTTTCATATCCGTGCGGCAGCCTGAAGTGCCGGCAGATATGCTCAAGAATCTTGAGGTTGCCGACTCCTGAACGCTGATGGAATTCAAATACAGGAGAACAGATGTTCCGATCGCCTTTATCTGTAACTTCATCCATGCTTTCAGGGCTTGAGAATGACTGAAAACCGAATTCAGAGCAGAAACGTGGATTTACTTTCTGGTAGATTGTAAATGGTTCGTTTGCGTGCCAGACCTTCCAGTAGTGAACATCTCCTCTTGTCTGATCGTCGGGATCGCCGTAAGCGCCAAGACCGTTGCTTGGAGAAGAGGGCCAGTAACGGCGGGAGGGATCCTCTTTTGCAAGCACAGGTGCAATTGTTGTTACGTAAAGACGGTCATATTCTGCAGCGTATGTAACTAGTTTATCCCGATCCTGTTTTCCATACCAGCGTAGCGCTTCCTCATTCTCATTATTTCCGCACCAGAGGGCTATTGACGCGTGGTGCAGAAGCCTGCGGATCTGGTGGCGCACCTCATCTTTAACACTGTTAAGAAAACTTGTTGTTGTAGGAAAGAGCGCACAAGCGAACATCAAATCCTGCCAGACGAGTAAACCTAATTCATCGCAAAGGTTATAGAAAGCATCACGCTCATAAAGTCCGCCTCCCCATACCCGGATGCAGTTGTGATTGGCGGCGGAAGCGCTCCGCAGCTCCCATTCGACATCACCGTTTGTTAGGCGTGCATCAAATACTTCCGAAGGTATCCAGTTGGCTCCCTTCATGAAAATCTTTACGCCGTTTACTCTGAAAAAGAATGTCTCGCCTACTTTATCTTTTTCTGTAACAAGCTCCATAGTTCTAAGTCCGATGCGTTGAGTATGAGCATGTATCTCACCACAGGAGGCAACTGTAACCGAAAGGGGATAGAGCGGCTGCTCTCCGAATCCGTTAGGCCACCATAGTTTCGGTTTTTTTACAGTAATTGATTTTGTTACACTATTCTCGCCGGCAGATAATTTTACATTTGCATAAACAGTCTGATTGTCAATGTTGAAGCTGAATTCTGCATCGCAGGCAACAGGAGAATCAACAATTGCGGTTACATCTATCTTAACACCATCTTTTAAATGTTTCTGCACATTTGTCACATATAGAATTGAAGCGCCGTTCCTGCATTCAACGGCGATATCACGGTAGATTCCCTGAACCATGAATGATGGACCCCAATCCCATCCGCGATGTGTAGCCGATTTTCTTACAAATGCGCGGTATCTTGACTGCCAGGGTCTTTCCACATTCGCTGGAATATCTATTGGGTATGCTTTGCGTCTTTTTTCAATCTCGGGTAAAACCGGAGCAAATACAATGCGGACACTGTTGATCCCGGTTTTCACAGCTTTTTTAATGTCAAGGCGATGGCGGATAAACATGTTATCCGTAGTGCCGACCTTAATGTCGTTGATATAGATTGTTGCCAGAGTATCAAGCCCATCGCAGTCAAGAATTATACTTTCTCTCTTTGCCTGTTCTTTAGTCAGAGAAAATTCTCGGGAATAGTGCCATGTCTTTTCGCCAACCCACTGCTGCTTTATCTCGTTATCTCGGTAGAGAGGTTCTTCAACAATTTTAAGATTTATCAAGTCGTTGTGTACAACGCCCGGAACAGTTCCTTTTATTGAATATTCACCATTGTTGTCGCAAATATCCCACTTTCCATTTAAGCTGATACGATTGGAATTGGCCATTAGAATACCCCTGTTTTATGTGAGTACACAAAATAAAAAAACAGAGGATGGTCTGTGTCAAACAAAAGCGTCAATAAGCTTTTTAAAATACTGAGGTTGGCTTTTCCATTTTACCCAGTATTCATCGCCGCCGAAATCAGCAGAGTTATCAGTGCTGAATTTGAAATTTCCTTGTACAAAAGGGGAGTTTCTTGTTGTAGCCCGCTGAACAAATTTTGATATAAACCGCTCTTTTTCCTGCAGATCCTGCGGAGGGGTTCCAAACTGTGAGTCGACAGGCACAACATTTACGCCAAGGATCTCACCCATCTTTATCAGTATATCCTTATAGGTCATTGGTGCAGGATCGGAAATTGTAAAAATTCGGTTGGCAGATTTTTTCTGCAGAGCAATCTTGACAATTATGTTTGCGCAGACATCGACGGGAACAATATTAAAGCAGCCGCGCTCATTGCAGGGAACAACAACACGCATGTCGCTTATATCACTCCGTTTTTTCAGTGCCTGCAACAACTGAACATATTCGTAAAAACCGAAATTTGAATTTGAAAAGCCGGTTACAGAATCGCCAATAATAATAGAAGGGCGGAATATACGGTAGGGAACAAGCGAGGTTGACTTTACGACCTCCTCAGCTTCAGACTTGGTACGGTCGTAGCTGTTGTAGTATTCAGAAACTTTGTAGATCTGTTCAGCGATTAGTGAACCGTCTGCATGATCCTTACCACCGATAAAAGCTGTAGAGATATGATTGTATACACTGTTAAGTTTGTTGGCCAGATTTACAAGTCTTCTCGTTCCTTCAACGTTTATTGTCCTGCTTTCAGGTAGATGTTCCGGTTCATAACGCATATGTGCTGCAGAATTCCAGATTGCATCATATCGCCGTTTTACCAGCTCTGCAAAATCAGTATCAGAGAGACCGAGATTAACTTTGCCAATATCGCCCTGAATAATGCTCAGGTTTGACATTTCAATTTCGTTTAACAAAAATCCGTCATTTGCCTTTTTGTTGTCGGTGAAAAGGGTTTCAACCCGCTTCTCAAGATCTCCTCGCCCAATCAGGGTAACGTGATGCCCTTTTCTCAGCAAAAGCCATGTTAAATATTGTCCGAAAAAGCCGAAACCTCCGGCTACGAGATGTTTTTGTGGGGTGTTTTCATTATTCATATTGTCCATAAATATAGTCTAACATCGGCATTTGTATGCTATCTATTGAGGATGTGGCTGCTACTAGTATTAGAACTTATCAAAAAGATACCAACATTTTATGAATTTTATGAAACTTTAATATTATTAAAAAATATTTGTTGCAATTTTAATAATATTGAGTTATTATGATAATAATGAATATGGAGTCAAAATGAGAATAGCTGATGTTTTCTCAATTCTGGAAGGGCCGATTGTGGTGGAGAAGGTCCGCTGCCAAAAAACCGGCTATGCTGTTGAGGGACCTTTCGAAACCCCGGCACTTTTCCAGCTTCGAAATGACCAATTTCAGCTGGTCGAGTCGCTTATCATTAATGGCGGCAACCTCAAAAAAGTGGCCGAAGAGGTCGGGGTTTCATATCCAACACTACGTAACCGGCTTGATGATATTATACTGATTATGAAATCCGAGTCAGAAAAGGTAAAAATAAAGAGGATGGAGATTCTGGATGCTATCGAACGGGGTGAAATTTCCGCCGACGAAGGGGCAAAGAGGCTTAAGGAAATTTAATTCCAAATAGAGGTTAATATGGATCAGGAAGAAAAACGAATTAAAAAGATGGTCAGCGAAGGTGTAATAACCAAAGCTGAAGCAGCAAAACTTCTAGATGCAATGCATCGTAGAAGCGTATCGGCCGATAATAGTCGTAATTCGTCGCGCCTCAAGACACTCTTTTCGGTTATTGAACTTATCTGTGTCCTCTTTGTAACAGCGGCTTTCTTTTATACGTGGAACAAAAACAGCAATTCAACTGTTGTAAACAGTTCGCGTGATATTAATGAAGTGAATGAATATATCGACAGTAAAATAAATGAACTGGAACAAATGGGTTTTGACTCCGGAACAGTTGAAATCCGTATCACAATTGCACCATCTGGAGAGATCCTCTGGCATAAGGTTGAGAGCAAAGATATAGCCCTAAAAGCGAAACTTGAGAAAGAAATTAAAGAGTGGCGTTTTTCGAAATGTGACGGCTGCACACCGCTGTCGCTGACTTCGCGATTTGATTACTGATAAATCAAGGAGGAGTTATGGCTGATTACAGACTTGTCTCTGTTGCTGCCCGTAAAGACATTTTTACGGTTGATGATGACAGAAAACTGGGTCGTTCTCTTCTGGTAAGTGTAGGTATAGGTCTCATTGCTTCTGTTTTTGTTTCCACAATGCAATTTACTGATATAGATTATAGATTCACGGAATATCCCAAAGAAGGCATTGTTATTACTTTGGCAAACAAAAAAATAGTGCCGATCGAAAAAGAGATTAAAAAAGATAACAAACCGAATAAAATCATGCGTCCAAAAGCTGATGGTGCTTCAGTTAGTAGTAAAAGCGGTATCAAGAAAAATGGAAATAGAGCAGACAAAATTACTAGTGCAGGTCTTCTAGCTATTCTTTCGAGTCCTAATAAAAGTGGAACATTTGCAGGCAATCGAGTAATAGAGTCATATGCAAAAGATATTGACGCATATACAAACAACATGGCTGGAGTTAGAACAGTAGGCAGGCCGGAATTCGGAAGGAAGGATGTCTCAGGTCCAGATATAGGTAAAGGTTGGACTGATGGAGGTGTTGAAGGGGGAGATGGAATTGAGGCGCTTTTGCAAAAAGCTAACTCAGTTGAAAACGGTACATTGACAATGGCCAAAAAGATGCCTGCAAATATTGGAATTGAAAAGATTACTGGAATTTCAGGTAGTACAGAATCAATGGGTGGCAGAAGTCCTGAGGGGATTCGAATCGTAGTTATGAATCACATGGGTGGTCTAAGAGCTGAATACAATAAAAGATTGAGGGATAACCCATCTCTGAAAGGTAAGATAGCAGTTCGTTTTACAATAAATCCTGCAGGTCATGTTACCGAATGCAGAACGTTAATAAATACGATGAATGATCCTCAGCTTGAAAAGTTAATAATCAGCCGAATAAAAACCTGGCAGTTCGAATCCTGCATGAACTGCGGAATGGCAACTGTTACCTATCCATTTGTCTTTTCGCAGTGATGTGTTATTAATTACAAAGCTAAATTATGAGTATGAGATAAAAGAAGAGCATAAATGAAATATCTTGTTCTGTTAATCTTATTCACAACAATATCTTGTAATAAGCTGTCTGGTCGGGAGTGGGTTTTTTTAGGTGCGAAAGACTTACAAAGAGTACAGTTTCATACAGATAGTATGCAAATTGCATTATCGAAACTAGATAGCGCTGAAAATAATGTTCGAGCAAAATTGGGTATGAAAGTTAAGAGTGAAACAACTTTTGTAAAATCTGATCCTGTTGATCTAAGTAAGATTAAAATAAATCTAGCTTTTGGTTTAAATAAGATTTGTATTGAAGATGGCTGCAATAAAATTACAGGTAGGTATCGTATTTCTGGAGATAGTTTAAGATTTGATTCGCTATTGAGTACTCTTGTCTATTGTCCAGCTGAAGACTTGTTTGAACACAAAGGGACTGTCCTTTCTTATCTTCATTCGGCGTATAAGTTTAATTTACAAAAAAGCGATACACTAATCCTTTACTCAAGTTATGATAATGCGCTGATTTTTAAAAAGGTAAGATAGTTCTAACTGAACACAGCAAAACAGAACTGCATAAAATAAGCGTAAAGAGAGAATTGAGTTTTTGCAAAGCACTTAATAGGATAGTGTGTGCAATATGCAGTAATAAATTGCTGTTTGATAAATCACATTGTGAGAAGTATCTTTATAAAGTGAAAAATATAAAAAGGACTTATAAATGAAAATGTGGAAAAAAGTAATTATAGGCTTTGTTGCTGTAATGGCGCTGGTCTTGACGTTGGGTCTGGTCTTCGGAATGAAAGGCATGAAAGAGGTTCGTGAATACCAGATTCCGCAGATTGATCTTTCTGCTGTTGCAGATGGTGAATATATGGGCGACTACACAAATGGCCGTTGGGGATTGAGTGTTAAGGTGATAATACGTGACCATGTAGTCACGGATATTCAAATAGTTGATAAAAAGAAATCTAACGTTTCAAAATCACTAGCTGATAAGATCAACAAGAAGATTTTTGAAAGTAAAAGTGTAAATGTTGATGCAGAATCAGGTGCAACGGTTTCAAGTAAAGCTTATCTGATTGCCATTTCAAAAGCACTGCAGAAAAACTAAAAGAGATTTTTAAAGGCTTTCTTTCTGGTGATCCGGTAAACTTCAAAGTCTGAATCTATAGTATAAATTGAATCAAGACCCTGCTCTTCAGCTATGACAACCAGACTGGCATCGGCCAGATCCATTGGTACATTGGAGAATTTATTAATCAACTCAGTAATTCTTCGGATGTGTGATTGGTTGAGCTGCGCAATCGTGACGCCGCCTTTCATAATCCAAAACAGAAAGTCAGTCTGCACGCGGTGGTTGAAGCTGATCATATGCATTACTTCTGTAACGACAGGCCAGGTGGTGATTAGTCTGGAGTTGTGACTTTTTAGAGAATTGACAGCTTTGTTATGATAGGCATCACTTTTATCGAACAGCGCGATAAGCGGACCGGCATCAACGAGAGAATTTTGCATTTAACTTTTCTTTTATGAGCTTTTTGTAGTCTCGTGACAGATTTGTTTTTCCGCTTCCATGCTGGCCGAAGTATTCTTTACCAAGCTCATATGAGGATTTTGCATTGCGGTTACGATTGATGTATTCAAGCAGCGCCTGTTTAATTATATCAGACTTTGAACGATGTTCGGCATTAACAATCGTTCTCAGCTCTTCTTCAATCTCTTGAGATAATCGTATTGTGGTCATTGTGTTTCCTGTAATACAAAATGTAATACATAACAGAAACAAGAGCAAGAATAATTTATCTTTCTATTTTGAAAGGAAAATGCATGAAAACTTCAGAAAAGGCAGAAAACAAGTTTCGCGAAGGCTATAATTGCGCCCAGTCGGTAATATGGAGCTATGCAAATAAGCTCAACCTTGATCCGGATCTTGCTCTTCGGATATCCAACGGGTTTGGCGGGGGGATGGGGCGGAAGCAGGAGGTCTGCGGTGCAGTTTCCGGTGCTATAATGGTTCTTGGAATGATGTATGGGCGTGGTGAAAACGAGGATCGAGAGAAGCAGGAAAAGAGCTATGCCAAAGTTCGTGAATTCATAGATAAGTTTGAGGCCAGGTTTAAAACTGTAAATTGCAAAGCACTGCTGGATGGCTGTGAACTTCTCACTGCAGAGGGTCAGGAGATGTTCAAGAATAAGAATCTTAAAGAGAAATGCTGTAGCTACGTTGCATATGCAGCAGAATTACTATCGCAGGAATGATTAAAAAGGCGATTAAGTTTATCCGGCAGCTTCAGTCAAATGATTCAACCGGTCATGATTTTTGGCATTCTATGCGTGTCTATCGCATGGCTGTACACATTGCTAAGAAGGAAAAGGCGGATCTCAAGGTAACCGCACTTGCCGCACTACTGCATGATGTAGAGGATTGGAAGTTTACAGAAAAGAGCGGTAAGGTTCAGAAGTGGCTTAAAAGAAATGGCGCCTCGGCAGAGTTGACAAAAGAGGTGTGTGGCATTATAGAGCATGTTTCATATAAGGGTGCAGGTGTAGCCGATAAAATGGTGTCTTTGGAAGGGCAGATAGTTCAGGATGCCGATAGATTGGATGCTTTGGGAGCGATAGGAATTGCTCGTACATTTGCTTATGGCGGTTCGAAAGGCCGTGCAATATATGATCCGGAAGTTAAGCCGGTAATGCATGCTACTTTTAAATCTTACAAAAAGAATCAGAGCCATTCTATAAATCATTTCTATGAAAAGCTGCTGCTTCTAAAAAATAGAATGCATACTAAAACTGCCAAAAAGATCGCGGGAGAGCGACATCGTCGGCTTGAAATATTCCTACAAGATTTTATGGATGAATGGAACGCATAAATATTGTCAACCTTCTTTAATGGTATATTATCAGGGCGATGAAAGAAATTCTTCACAAATACTTTGGGTATAAAGCATTCCGTCCAAATCAGCAGGAGATAATTGAGGCTGTTCTTGCTGGGCGTGATGTCTTTGCAATTATGCCGACCGGTGGCGGTAAATCTCTCTGCTACCAAATACCGTCACTTATGCTTCCTGGGATAACACTTGTTATCAGTCCATTAATTTCCCTTATGAAAGATCAAGTTGATGCTGCACGTGAAAACGGAATATCGGCAGCATTCCTGAACAGCACGAGTACCGTTGAAGATAGGCGTGATCTTATTTCAAAGATGCGTCAGAATGAACTCAATCTGCTTTACATATCGCCGGAACGGTTCAATCTTGATGGTTTCAGGAATTTCCTAAAGGGTTTTCATGTTGCATTGATTGCAGTAGATGAAGCTCATTGCATTTCTGAATGGGGACACGATTTCAGGCCGGATTATCTTTCATTGTCTGAAATTGTTGATGTCTTTCCTAAAACACCAATAGCGGCTTTCACGGCAACAGCAACTCTTAAGGTGCAGAAGGATATTGCAGCAAGGCTGAGACTCCGTTCTCCATTGATGGTTCGTGCATCTTTCAACCGTCCGAATCTCTCATACACAGTGATTCCAAAAGGTGATTATAAAAAACAGATACTTGATATTTTAAAACACCGTCCTGATTTACCAGGAATCATTTACAGGACAAGTCGAAAAGATGTCGATTTTACAGCGAAGCTGTTGAAGGAGAAGGGGATTAAAGCGCTACCCTATCATGCAGGACTGCCTGATGCTAAGCGAAAGAAACATCAGGAGGCATTCAATCATGACAAGGTGCAGGTAATAGTTGCGACAATAGCTTTTGGCATGGGCATTGATAAGTCCAATGTCCGTTTTGTTATGCATGTGGATATGCCGAAGAATATGGAAGGCTATTATCAGGAGACCGGCAGAGCAGGGCGGGATGGAGAGCCTGCTGAATGCATTCTGCTTTACAGACAGAGTGATATTTACAAGATACACTATTTTATAAGACAGATGAGCGGTGAAGAGCAGAAGCGTGCGTACGATAATCTTAACAGGGTAATGCGTTTTGCGGAAAGTATAGAATGCCGCAGAAAGAATCTGCTCGAATATTTTAATGAAACCTATCCTGATGAGCGTTGTGATAATTGTGATAGATGCCTTCCCGATATTATGGAGCAGCGTGAAGCGATTTATGAAGAGGTTTATGAAGCCATTCCAAAGAAAAGTGTTGAGAAAAAGCAGACGAAGAGTGTTATTAATGAAGAATTATTTCAGGCACTTCGCACTTTACGCCGTGATATTGCAGACAGCATAGGAATGCCGCCGTACATTGTATTCTCAGATAGGACATTGCAGGAGATGGCAAAGAAAAAACCGAAAACAGCCTCTCAGCTGCTTTCGGTCACTGGTGTGGGCGAACACAAATTACGTAAATATGGAAAAGACTTCCTGGATGTTATTGCCCGCTTTATTTAAGGATTATCAGCTCTTTCTTGTATAGCTCATTTCCTGAACGTACTCTAAGCATGTAAATTCCAGCAGCCAATCTGCTGCCGGCATCATTGCGGCCATCCCATTTAACAGAGAATCTTCCCTTATTATGATTGTCTGACAAAATAGTTTTTACAGTTTTCCCCTGAATGTTATAAACTTTAACTTCGAGTTTTGCTGTTTTGTCTAAAATGCCGCTGATAATAGTTGAGCTGGTTAATGGATTTGGATAAGCAGATATGCCATATACAAGTTTAGACAAGTTTACAGATTCGCCATTGAGTGTTCCTGTTATGGTCGCAGAATCGGCATAGGTCATTTTCACCTTAACAACCCGGCTTGCACGCAAGTCAGCAACGTAGATGGATCTATTAATTTGAGTTACAAATCCCGGATATGTCAAAGGTATTTCCGGGGTTGGATGTGCACTGCCAGTACCTTGCTGATCGGGATTTCCATATTCGCCGAATCTCGTAATCTCATTTCTATTATCGTCAATTATACGTACATCAAAGGTGTAAGCATTGGGTATGAAGACACGGTTAAAGCCGTCTACGGCAAAGCGTGGGGTGTAACAGACACAGGTTGGATGGCCTCCGTTTTCAAGGGCTGATATTGGGGAGGTGCCATAGTACTGCCATGTTGCACCAGAGACATCACAATATCCTCTAAAGTCACCGGCATATTGGCGAGTAGGAACAGTGTCCTCTGTAAGGTCTGAAGATGATGCTGTAGTGGCCTGATCAGCTGATCTAACGATATAGCCGCCATTAGATGAGAATTTATAGACTGAGCCAATCATCAGCAGATAATAATTCCAAGGTGAAAAATCGCAGAACCATGGTGTGGCAGAACCGAATGGGAATGATATCTGAGGCAGTTGAGGATTCAGCTGCATAATTCCGTCAGGATAATTTATTCCTTTCGGTTTTGTGTTATAGGCAACATAAATGTCTCCATTATTGTTTACCTGTAAACCTCCTGCCGAAGCGGGAAGCTGAATTACCCGCTTCTGTTTAAGGTTAACGCTGGCGTCATAAATGTCAACGGTGTTGTTTGTAGAATCGTTTAGAACGCACATGCGTTGGTTAAAGAGTCTTGCATAAGGACTATTCATGTGCAGATATAAGTCCCCTTTGTTGTCAAACATCATTCCCCGGCTAGCTGTTTTGTTCGCCCACATGTATGTTGGAACACGTTTGAACATTGTTCCATCTGGAAAAGGGATTCTGGTGCCATTTATGTTCCAACGCTGAACCGAATCAAATGCTGTTGTGCTGTTGCCTGCACCTATGCCGTAAATAGTGTTGTTTCTATCAAAGGCAAGTTCAGCACAGCGGATAGGTGAGGATGTGAGAGTTCCAGTTGTCAGGTCAACTTTGGTCCACTTGTCGTTGCCGGCAAATAGATATTTTTCCTCTCTGTCGACAGCAATGTAGCCAGGGTCGAAAAGAAATTGACATTGTGCCCAGGCATCAGCACTTCGTTTTCCTATTTCCACGCCTGTCTTGGCTATACTGCTTCCGTTGTCCTGGAATGAGTAGGCAGTAGGTCCTGAATACGTGCTCTTTGACAGCCAGATTAGCGGCGGATTAGCCCGATCATCAATTGACATAACCGGCCATTTTTTCTTAACCAGCGCTTCCCATACAATTGCTGTATCGAAAATAGGGGTCAGAGTGGGAAGCGGGCTGAATTTGGAAATTTTCATTAATGGCCCTTTTGGAGTTATGATAGCTGAGTCAAGAGAGAGGACATAAATCTGTCCATTCTTTCTGTTTACCTTTACAATATCAGGTTTTCCTACCTTACAGCTTGCGATCTTCGTACCGGCTGCATTAAAGATTTTTACAGCACTGTCGCCCCAGTCACAGACATATATGTTTCCTGCAGTGTCTGTTGAAATTCCGTGTGCGTCAACTAGACCGCTTATAAAAGGAGTTTGTGCATCAATTTTTGTTGTACTATTTAGTAGCGTCTTGTATACCCGTCCGTTAAGTACGCGATTGTTATCCTGGAAACCAGCAGAATAGAACCACTGACCATCTGGAGAGACAGAACCATATGCGCCTGTTGCAATTTTACCTGTTACCCATGGAAATATCGGTCCGCATATTGTATCGCGCGGGCAGGAGCCGTCCAGTCCGACTGTGAATAATCGGTGATCGCCTCTTGTTCCAAGATAGGATGTAACACCATTTGAAGAGCCAATTAGAACCCAGCCCTGCGGTGAAACCTCAAAACTGTGTCGGGTTGAACCTGCAATGGTCTGAATGATATCACCATAATGTCCCTGGAAAATCATCGGCATGAACTTACCGTCAGCCCTTTTTATCCGTCCGAACCCTTTTTGCCTTTCTTCAGGATGATATGATGGATAGGGCAGTAACGTGCGAACATATTGACCGGAGCGATTATACAAAAGGGTAGCATTGTTGCCGAGAAAATCACTTGTAACTATGATTATGTTTCCGTTTGTGTCAACACTTATGCCTGAAACATCCCCTCTTGAGAGATTCTCACCTCTGAATCCGTAAATACGGTCAAACTTTGTTCCAAGATTTAGAAGGACCTTGATGTTGAAGTTTCCGAATACTGCTTCGTTGTAATCATTCTTGCGGTTCCAGAAAACATTTTGTGTGAGAGAATTTTTTATAAAAGGAATAGGTGCCTTTGGTCCAAGCTTGCCGGAGGCAAGTGATCGCAGAAGTTTACCATTATTGTCGGTAATTTCGATTGTGGCATCTGTATATTCAGATACTGTAAAGTTCACCCATATTCCGCTATCTGTAACAGTCGAAGCCGGCGGAGCTGTAAATACAGGTGCGGAATAAAGAGAGGCGGTTAAGAGCAATATCGAAAATGTAAACTTCAATTTATTCACAAAACCTCCGTGACAGTTAAAGGGTCAAAAATCAGCGCATGATTACAAGCTTCTTAGAAAATACCTTTCCATCGGCAATTGCTCTAACAGAATACATGCCTACAGGAAGTGCCTGAGTATTCCAGACAATTTCACCTGTAGAGTTATTTGTCTGGTTCAAACTTGCAACCAATCGGCCTCTGGCATCAAAGACTTGAATAGGCTTTTCACTGCGTGATTTAATTACAATGATTGATTTTCCGGGGTTTGGAAAGAGAGCCAAACCGACATTCACGATACGGCGCGAAGAGAGTTCATTAGCCAAAGGAACACCGACTGGAGGGAGTCCCCTGGCTTTGAAGGCGTTTAACGGTTGTGTACCATTTGTGTATTGGTTGTTATCCGGGCTTATCTGATCTGAAATAAAACCCTGCTGTCCAAGAATGTTAACCGCTCTTACGCTGAATGTGCCTGCCCCATATTGGCCTTTGGAGTAAAGGGTTAGAGTACTGTCTGTCAATGGCTGTGCATTGTATGGAACGGGGTCTGTGACATTGTAAGTTCCGCCTCTGT
>JAEUSG010000532.1 GCA_016788315.1 Fibrobacterota bacterium
ATATCAGAAAGATGGCTAATCGAACTTTCAAATGTCTCATGCCTGAAAGGATAAACCAAATTCTCCTCGTAGTAATCCTCACCGGCAGGAAGGCACATCATATTCTCAGGATTAAAACGCTGATTGGTATACGAAAAAGCCCTGCAGAAATAGGCCGCCCAATCCTTTAAATCGGTATACAAAGTACAATGATTTCCATACGTAGGTTTACCTGTATTGACATTTGTGTTTTCCTCCTTAAGCTGAAACACAGCAAAACCATCGCGAGTATCATCGTTCAGAAATCCTGTAAAGGCCAGCTTTGAGGGCAGAATATTACTCAGCGAATGTTCCACCACAAAAGGTTTAAGGTCGTAGTTAGCCATAATTGGAAGTATAGACACATCCATATCATCACCAGGTTTTATTGTTGGATCGTCAGGGGCTATGACAAGATGGGTGAACGACCGGACCAGAAAGACAAACTGACAGTTTCTAATGAAGAACACAGGAACAGGTGCCAGTGTTCTAATCCTGGATGACTGCCAGATATATGGGCTGTCACCGGTGAAACGATAGGTCACTTCGCCCCAAATCAGCGCCTTTGTCTCTCTGAAGATTGACATATCAGAATGTTCAGGATGGGGAGGAATTACTCCACTGCGCTTAATTTCAAAAGTGTCGCCTACATGTTTGATCACAGTTTCCGGGTTATCCCAACCGAATGCATAGTGCCAGTCAATCATATCAATTTCACCGGCGTTTACATTCTCAAATCCCTTACCAACACGTCCTGGATAGCCTACCCAGGAGTTTGGCGCCCAATGGCATGGATCACCGCGCTTTTCATAATTTGCAGCCCACTCTTCGTGGTACCAGTCTGTATTGCTGCCGACCTTATTCCACATATGCCAGATTTGTCCACTCTGCGGTAGTGTTTCTACTTTATAAAATTCATTTTCGATTATTCTATGCTGCGGACCAAGTTCACCTTTAATTACTGTAAGCTTGCTCATATTAACGCACCCCGCTAGTCTGGTAATCACAATTCCTTTTACCTGCAAATGTAGTGACTGAATGATCTTCCCACTCTCCTGCTGCATTAACAAAACGCGGATAGACACTTACATTTAATGGTGAGTTTAAGACGCGGCCTATCTGATCCGTTTTCTTACCCCACACTACCTCTTCAAAGGGAGAAAATGCAACCATTATCTCATAACTTATTTCCGTACCAGCAGGTATTACTGTGCAGTTCTTTTTGTCATTGGTATTCTTTGTATAAACCGGCATCAATGCAGATTCATAAAAATCATCTTCTTTGAAGAGATAGGTAGCAGCTCTATACTCAGGAACGGTTGACCCATTTACATTTTTAACATTCCAGTCTAACATATAGCGTACCTGGGTGTACCATTTATTTCTGTGAATATTGCTCATTGCTGTCCAGGGCATTAGCAGAGGCATAAATCCACTAACCATCGTACCATTGGGAAGATTTCCTGAATACATTGGATCGATTAGAAGGTGCCCCATCTCTTCAACCTCTGTTTTCTTTAATGCAGGTTTTGTTACCGGCCTGAATGTGAAATGGCTGTAAATTCCTGCAGGAAAGCGGTGTCCTGCTGTTTTGATATTGAAAACAGATGTACTTTTTCCAAAAAAAATCTTTTCTTTTATATTTACAAAAGGCTGACTTGCAGGAAAAATCATTTCCGTAGAAACTTTAATACCGCTCTCTTTCAAATCTCTCATTACCGCATGTTTATAACAAACAGCACCGCTTTCAGTCTCTACAGAATATGGTGCTGCTTCAGCAGCAGTCAACCATTTGCCATCATCTGTTTGTATAGAGACACCAGGCTGAATAAGTGTTGCAGGTGTGAGTTCAACAGGTATCAGAAATCCTGTTCTGAAGTATTTATAAATTATCTGAGATAATTGACCGCTCTTTTTATCAACAGAAACAACATATCCCGGATTATCAATTTCAATACGTTCCTTTTTATCCCGCACATAAAGAGCCAGTTTTTCCTGCTGAGGCTCTGCTGCCCGATTGCCATATACAATTCCATATCTTGCAGTTCCATTTGCCGGGACGTCGGCAAAAAAGGATACTCTGAAGCTTATTGTTTCTCCCGATGGTTGTACTCCTGCAACCTGACAGGGAATAAGTTTTTCCCAGTTATTCCAGGCTGTTTTAAATATAACCCTGACCTCTCTGACAGGATCGGTCACCTGTCTATTTGATACTGTCAATTTCACCTCAACAAATTCATTTATCCGTTCGTAAGGTGAATTATTCTCAATAAGCACTGTGCTTTCGTGACACCAGCCATCCATTCGAAGCATAATATTTCTCCCTATTTTAAACTCTCCCCCACACCCCCTCTCTTAAAAAGAGAGGGGGGTTCTCTTTTTGTTCTTACCCCTCTCTTCTTAAGAGAGGGGTCGGCCCGAAGGGCCGGGGGTGAGTTTCAAATCTCTACTGTATACCCAAAGCCCTTCAATCCAGCCGCTTTAAACAATGCCAACGCTGCATATGCAGTAACTCTCGTTACAACAAAATCATCAGGATTCGCCCCCTTGACATACCACTTAACCGGCTCATCCTCTCCTCTGAATCCGCCTCCACTGCTCTGCCGTTTAAGCAGTTTTGCCAACAAGAGTTCAATAAGCTTATCCCGGCTTTTATCGCGAGACAGTTTTCTAAGTTCAAGCATCGTATTAATTGCACAGGGAAGACCGGCTCTATTTTTGTCATTATGTCCCTCTGCAGCATATCGCGCCATCTGCCCAATAATACCATCAAGATATTTTTTATTACAGGTCAGTTTGTATGCACATAGTGCCGAAATCGCGGCACCATCATCATTTGCCCCCACGTGCCAAAGCACACCATCTTTCATTCCCCCTTTTAGCCAATAATCAACATACCCGTCGGCGAGTGTTATGCATGCTTTTTTGTATTCCGGTTTTTTCAACAGCAGATATGCGTTATAAAAAACCTGACCACCTCCCGCCTGGTAGGAACCGGCTGCTGTAAGTCTCGGTTTCTGTCCATCGAAACGAACCTCAGGAATTGTCCACATGCCAATCTCTTTATTTTTAAGAAGTGCATTTTTTAAATACCATTTTAGATAAATATCTGTCCGGTAGAGCATATCCTTGTCGCCGGTTACACGGTAATACATTAGAAATCCCTGAACGGTCTCTATTGCATCGCGGGGATAACAGAAAGGTGACTGCGGTG
>JAEUSG010000626.1 GCA_016788315.1 Fibrobacterota bacterium
TAGAGTTTTCCCATGGATGCTTATTGTGTTTCGCGCATATATGGTTGCATTCATAGATTCTTTTGCAACAACTACACTGTTTCGTGACTTAATTGTTTGGTTGCGGATAAATCCTGTATTTACCGAACCTGCGGCAAGTACAACACCTTTGCCCTGACCAACGAACCCGCCTTTTATAAGGATATTTCCGTCTACACGTATTTCACAGTCTTCGACCAGACCTCCGATTTCAAGATCACCCCCGGCATGTACAGTGAAACCGCTCTTAACATCTTCCTTAACGGTAACAGATTGTCCATAATCTACATTACCTGTTGAGAAATCAACACTTCCATTGATGATAAATCCCTCTGAAACCTCTACAAAATGGTTGTTAAGGCGTACATTGCCCGCCTTTTGTGCAATGAGGATTTCAGGGTTCTTGGGGTGCGGCCCAGTATTCGTTCCGGCTGGTAGCGTTATAGGTGCGCCATCCTTGGCCGGAACAGCATTCCCCATAATGTCATGCCCTGGTTGACCCTTAGTAGGTGAAAACATACGAGCCAGTTCCTGACCTTCGCCTACTGTTTCTATCAGAGCCAGCTCTTTAAAATTGACACTGCCATCTTCCATTGTTTTTGGCTTAAGGCTGCCTTCAGCTTTAAAGTAGTACTCAATTCTGCCGTTTGCCCCATTTATGGGTTGAACTCCTGTAGCAACCGGGACATCCAGTACGGGAGTTTTATCAGTGGCGATAACTGATAGCGCTTTTTGTATAGCATTCTGATCAATGCCAAACACAACTTTATTCTGAGTCAGAACGCTGGATATTATCGATCCGTCAATTGTATTGCCACCCTCGCCATTAGGCAGAAAGGTTCCTTTGGCTGTCATTCTGTCAGGGCTGATGTTTAAAGAAAATCTGGCGTTAAAGTCGACTGGCAATACCGAGATCCAGTTTGCAATTACAACAGGTATTCCTGCAATTGTTGCTCTTACAGCATTTCCATCTTCAACCCATTCGACATTATCGCCAAGATGTTCTTCTGTACTTAAGAATTCTGTGCTTTCTACCGGAACTCCGTAAATGGTTTCACCAGGAGGGCCTTTTTTGTTTGGCTGTCGCCTGACAAAAGTATCACCGGCATTTACTCTTTTGACTCTATTGTTGTGTCGGAGTACATCTGTAATATGCGGAGTTTCGGATTCAGCTTTTATTGCGTCAAGGTGCGCCTTGTCTGTAATTGCTGGAACTAGAATCTGAAGATCGCCTTTTTTACCAGGTTTAGGTTGACGGCCTTTGGCAATTTCCTCATTCTCAATACGGGATTTGTGTTGGTTATACTTCGTAACAATTGTATGAATTTTGGATTCTTCCACCCCGGAGATAACTTTAAGCTCATTCAGTTTAGAAAACACAGCATCGGCATCTATTGCCGCTGCATTGTTTGCAGGGGGCAGAATAGTTATTGATGCAGACATCCTGTCCGTTGAAATAGTTATTTCAATTGCAGGAGGGACCTGTTTTCCTGTATTTAATGGTTCACCCATAATTTACAATATATGCTATGTTGAAATAATCTGCAATAGCGCTATCACATAATGTTCGAAACTATATTATTACGTAACATCAAAGGTGATAATGAAATACTGTCGAGTAATCTTTCCTGTTTCAGCTCCGGACAGCTACACATATGCCATTCCGGACCATTTGTCATGTGAAATTTTTCCTGGATCCAGGGTTAGGGCAGAGCTTGGTAAAAAGCAATCCTGGGGATTTGTATGCTCCCTAACAAATGAAGTTCATGCCAATATTTCTATAAAACCGATTCTGGATATCTTTCCGGCTTATCCCGTATTGTCTGATAAATTTGTCGATTTCATCAATTGGCTGGCCTCTTATTACATGGCGAGACCCGGAGATGTGCTCCGCTCAGTAATGCCGAAGCTTCTGCTGAAACGACTTGAAAAAGAGAAATGGGAGTTTTCGAAACCAGAAATAAATACAGTTGAAATAAAGTTAAATGATGAACTGAATACCGAACAGAGAGATGCTGCTTTACCAGTTAAGGAATCTATGCAGACAAGGAATCACAGAGTTTTTTTGCTGCAGGGGGTAACAGGCAGCGGTAAAAGTCATGTCTATTATCATCTGGCGAAAGAGGCTTTATGTGCCGGCAGAACGGCGCTCATTCTGGTTCCGGAAATTTCATTGACTCCGCAGACGGTAAAGAACTTTACATCCATTTTCGGCGAAGAGGTGGCAGTGCTTCACAGCGGACTAACCGAAAAGGCACGAGCATTGAACTGGATGAAGCTTTTGTCCGGCGAAAAACGTATAGCAGTCGGTGTGCGATCGGCAATATTCGCACCGTTGAAAAACATTGGCCTGATAGTAGTAGACGAAGAGCATGACGGAAGCTATTCGCAAAGTGAAAAGCAGTTCTGCTATCAGGCACGCGATGCTGCAGTAATGCGTGGGATGATTGAAGGAGCAGCAGTTGTGCTGGGTTCTGCCACACCATCGCTTGAATCCAGGCGCAATGCTGATGCAGGAAAGTATACACTGCTGAAGTTGAATAGCCGTTATTCCGACAGACCGCTTCCAAAGGTGCATCTTGTAGATTTGCGTAAGGAACGTGAAGCAATCGGCAACTCGCTTTTTTCAAGGCTTCTTGTAGAGAAAATGGAGGACCGCTTTTCAAAGGGAGAGCAGATTATCCTGCTAAAGAATAGACGCGGTTATGCCCCTTTTGTCCAGTGTTCAGCATGCGGGTTTGTTCCTATGTGCAGCAGATGCAGCGTCTCACTCACTTATCACAGAGGGGTTGAGCGGCTCATCTGTCATTATTGCGATAAAAGAGAGCGTTACAGCGAAAAATGCACTTCGTGCGGTGCTGATGCCATATATCCTGCTGGTGCAGGGGTCGAACGGATTCAGTCGGACATGGAGAAACGTTTTCCAGGTATAAAGCTGCTTCGCCTTGATCTGGATACAGGTTCGAAGGCTGGTGCAACTGCAGAAATTCTGGAGGATTTCAGAACAGGTAAAGCGGATGTGCTAATTGGAACACAGATGGTGAGTAAGGGACTTGATTTTCAGAGAGTGACCCTTGTTGGTGTTCTGCTTGCAGAGACAGGTCTTTTTCTGCCTGATTTTCGTGCCCAGGAAAGGGCCTTTCAGCTGCTAACTCAGGTATCGGGCCGTTCAGGCAGGGGAGAGACACCAGGTGAGGTTGTTCTGCAGACCTATTTGCCGGATGAACCGGCAGTTGTTGCAGCAGTTGCTCAGGATTTCGAAAAATTCTATAACGGTGAGATTAAAATCAGACAGGCTTTGAAATATCCCCCCTTTGCAAGGGCAGTTCTGATTAGATTTTTTTCAAAGGCGGAAGAAAAGGGAGCCGAAACGGCAAAGAGATTCGCAGCGAATATTCCCGGAAGTGTTATTAAGCTTGGTCCCGCACCTGCACCCATTGCAAAGGTGAGGGGGCTGTTCCGTCATTTCATTCTTATCAGGGGCGGTTCATCGCAGGAACTTCATGATATAGTCAGAAAGGCGTACGGGGCGATTAATCATAAGGGGGGTAGCGTTAAGATTCAGATAGTTTTTGATCCGGACAGTCTGCTTTGAAATCCGCCCCTATTTAGCATAACGCAAATATATATTACATACTATGCAGCGGCTTTTTATTCTACTCTTTATTCTGTTCTCATCTGTGATACTTGGAGACAACGTTTCCGATTCACTCCTCTTGTCATATTATGATGCATCTATTCTGCCTGTCATGTTCATGGTCAATGCGCTCTTTCTCTTTCTAGTTTCAAGCTTTTTTATGACACTGATTGACAGGGTAGATCGCGGACTCCTTCTTATGGGGGTTATCGGTATTCATTTGACCATGCTCACAGCAGTAAAATTTGCAATGAGTGCGGGATTATCAATAGCCTACCCTTTCCTCTACTCATATTCCTATGCATCAAAAATGATGCTGTTTATGGTCTTTTGGACAGTTGTAAATGATATAGTTGATGCCAGGGATGCAAAACGGCTCTTTCCGAAAATAGCCGCCGGCGGAGTACTTGGCGGAATAACAGTCTCATTTGCAGCCGCCTTTCTGGCTAAAAGAACGGGTGCTGAAGGGCTGCTTTTAATATGGATGATAATTGTAGCATCGTCCTTCCCTGTTGCCTGGACAATTCATCGACGTTTTCTGCCCCATCTCAGAGCAGTGAGGGAGCCTTCATCTTCAGGAAACCTTTTCAGAAAACTTCTCGATTTCAGACTCTTGAGAAGAGATCCGCTCCTACGGCATATGGCGTTGATCTATTTTCTGACCTTTATTCTGCTCTATTCACACGACTTTATCTTTTTGTCTACGCTTAAAGAGAATTTTCTTGCTGCAAAATCCGAGCTGATTACACGTATAGATCCCGCTCAGGTTCATTCTATTCTCGGCGCTGGTGAGGATGCGGATGCAATAATTCTTAAGAGAGCTGTCCCAACCTTTCTTGGTCTATTTAAAGGAGCAGCAAATACCTTTACGCTTCTTTTACAGTTTACGGTAGCAGGATTCATTCTGAGATCTCTTGGAACAGTCAGAGCCATGCTTGTAATGCCTATCTGTTTTGTGGCCGCATTTGGAGCGATTCTGCTTGGAAGATTTTCTCTGCTCCCGGATTTT
>JAEUSG010000631.1 GCA_016788315.1 Fibrobacterota bacterium
TATCTCAATGTTTTTAAAGGTTTGCCCAGCTTTGAAATATGCTCCGCTTATGTTGCCGCAGCCGATGACGCCAATTTTTGTTTTTTTCATATTACTGTCCTTTCTATTCAAAGATACTTGAGTTTGTAAGTGTAAACAATGCATCTTATTGTCTAAAATATGGACAATATTTTCACTAAGCTCAGGCACATAGGTCATCTGTCACGGTTATATCCTTCAAATTTAACTGTTGACAGTGTTGGTTATCTGCCGCATAAAAGAGATTGGGTGCGGTTCAAATTTAATACGTATAATTTCTCATTCATACTAAGCGGCGGGGGAGAATACCATCTTAACGGTGTTGTTTATCCTGTAAAGGCACCCTGCGTGCTTGTACAGGCGCCCGATCTTTTACAGGAGTATGGACCGGCAGGTGAGTGTAATGAATGGGAAGAGCTCTTTCTTATTTACAATAAGGATAAAATTCCTGTTTTGAAAAGGTGCGGATTTGTCAGGCCGGATAAACCGGTCTGGGCGATAAAAGAGAGCGGTCCTACCCGTGCATATCTACAGGATCTCAGGAAATTAGCTGCGGACGCTACTGAAAATGGTTTTGCCGACAGAGTGGATCGTCTGTGTGAACAGATGATTCTGGAAAGTATGCTTGCGGAAACTGAAAAAAATATGACCCCCGAGGAAATAGCGGTTCAGCGGATAAGAGATGTGCTGACGCAGAACTTTCGTGAACCAGCTAAATTTTCGGCGCTGGCACAGAGTCACGGTCTTTCGGATTCAACTTTCCGCCGTTACTGGTTCAAAGCCTTTGCTGATACACCTGCGCAGTACGTAATACGTCTGAAGATTGAAGAAGCCTGCCGTTTGCTAGTAGAGACAAAAATGAAAGTCAGCGAAATAGCACATGTTTCAGGATTCAGTGATGAACTTTACTTTTATAGAAGATTCAAGATAGAGACCGGTTTCACGGCATTAGCGTATCGCAATAGGCATAGGTATCCGCTTTCATTCCTGAAGTAAATACCTGTAATGGTCGCGAATGAAATTTTTGTGAAGGATAAGAGCTTAAACTTCTTAGATGAGTTTTTCTAGATCTCTAAAATTGATTATCTTTGTTTTCTTGTATACTTTCATAGACAAAAGATCATCATCTCCAGTAACAATATAATCGGCATTGGAATCGCAGGATAAATTTAGAAGAAAGTCGTCATCTTTGTCCCTACAGTTTGAAATGTTAGAAACAATTTTGCAACATTCACCAGTTTGGCGTATTAGAACGATGAAATTATGAACATTTGCCGTACTAATTAGTTTGCGTAGCTTTGGTCTTGCACATACTTCCTCTATTTCAGCCAAAATTTCTTTGGAATAAATGACGGTTATTCCTGGGGTAGTTAATATCAAATTCAGATGGGCTAGCCGTTTTCCAATGAGAAATGAAACCCAGAGATTTGTATCAACGATTATTCGCATGCCGAGTTTTTCTGGCAATTGTCTTTCGAGCCTGTCTGCATTCTGTGAGGATATCGGCATGTGAAATGGAATTGTCTTTGACTGAACTTAAAATTGCAGCTGTCCGTGATTCTATAGCATCCTTTTCAAGAACACGCGATAGCTCAATCTTTCTTCGTGGTGGAAGGTGTAATACAATATCCACAACCTGATTGAAATTGAGACTTAGTGGATATACAAATGATTGTGATTGAGACATGTTATTCCTTTTCTAGTGAATAACATAATCAGAAACAGTGGCATAGTCAAGACTCTCTAGCTTGATGGTCGGCAACTTCTAGATGGTATCATTATTCACCTACACGAGTAATACTTACTATTCAACATGAGAAGATATTGATTCCACTGCATTTAAAAAGAGTGTAATATGTTCCCGTGAAATCGTATTTTCATAGGTAACATGGCAATAAAAGCGATTCTCTTCGACATGGATGGCGTGGTTGTGGACACAGAACCGGTTCATGAAGAATCACGTAGATTAACATATCTGAAATACGGCATCTCTTATGATAGTGTAAGAGATATTCCGGTTATAGGCAGAAATACTGATGCAATATTTGCAGATGTTAATGACCGCTTTCCATTTCCTGTAGAACTAAAGACAGCAATAAAGGCAAAGCGCGATATTTTTGTTGAATTGCTTGGTAAACATGTCGATTTGTTGCCTGGTGTTGCAGGTGCCATAGAATATTTCAGAAACCGGTATCGAATTGCTCTTGTTACTGCAAGTGCCCGGCAGAATGTAGATGCAGTGCTTGCAGGAAGCGGTTTAACAGGTAAGTTTCATGCTCTTGTGGTAGCAGAAGATGTAACAAAATGGAAACCGGATCCTGAAGGCTTTTTACTTGCAGCTTCAAGGCTTTCTGTAAAGGCTGAAGAATGCGTTGTAATTGAGGATTCACCAGTTGGAGTTGCTGCCGCGAAAGCTGCAGGTATGAGAGTAATTGGTGTAAGAACCGGACAGGGTGGAACTGCACCTAAAGAGGCCGATCTTATGGTTGACAATCTATATACCGGTTATAATGAAGTTATAAAATTCATAGAGGAGAAATGATGCCTACCAAAAAAGAGCTATTCGGATTCTCACTTTTTGATTTTGCCAATTCTGCCTATACCACAGTGATTATCACCGCTGTTTACAGCGTTTACTTTGTGAAGAGTATCGGTTCACCATTGTCGTGGTCAATTACGCTATGCATATCTTATGCATTAACACTGTTGCTTGCACCTGTTGCCGGAGCTGTTGCCGACTATACTGCCAACCGGAAGAAATTTCTCTTTTTCTCCTATATTCTCTGTGTTATTGCAACTGCCGGCCTCTATTTTTCTGTGCCGGAACTGCGTTATCTCGCTATGTTTCTTATTATTCTTTCAAATGTAGGCTTTTCACTCTCTGAAGCATTTGTTTCAAGCTTTTTGCCCGCATTGTCAACACCTAAGACTATAGGAAGGGTTTCAGGCTATGCCTGGTCCTTTGGTTATGTTGGTGGTGTTTTGTCTCTCTTTCTTGCATTGAACTATCTCAAAATTACCGGATTTACGGACGCTGCCGTTAGGGAAATTGCTCCCTTAACTGCGCTCTTTTTTGCAATTGCCGCAGCCCCTGTTTTTAAGCTGCTGAAAGATCGCACTGTTGCGCAAGTCAAGCCTGCCGGTATCTCATATGTATCGATAGGGTTTGGCCGTCTTAAAGAAACTTTTCGGGACATCAGAAAATACAGTGAACTTTTTAAATTTCTGATTGCCTTTTTTGTATACAGCTGCGGTATAGCTACTGTAATTTCGTTTGCAGCAATCTTTGCCGAAAATGCTCTTGATTTCAAGATGGGCGAAACCATAATGATGCTTTTTATAGCAAACATTACGGCGGCAGTGGGAGCATTCTTTTTTGGCTTTATTCAGGATGATTTGGGAGCTAGAAAAACTCTCTTTATCACACTTGTTATGTGGATTCTTGCAGTGCTGCTTGCTTATGTGACGCATTCAAAAGCGGTATTCTGGCTGGTTGCCAATATTGTCGGCTTTGCTATGGGAGCCAGTCAGTCAGCGAGCCGCAGCTTCGTAGGGCTTCTCGCTCCGGAGGAGAAAAGTGCAGAATTTTTCGGCTTCTGGGGTGTTGCTTCAAAGGCTGCCGCAATGGTTGGTTTATTCTCTTTTGGTTTAATGTGGAAGCTGTCAGGCAGTATGAGAGTCGCTATTTTGCTTACTTTAGTCTTTTTTATAGCAGGTTTTGTTCTGCTGTTATTTGTAAAGGATGACAGACCTAAAAAAAAGTGGGATGAGGATTTATAATTATGAAAACAAAGTTACCTGTCCTGGCGCTTACAGTCGGAGACCCGTTTGGAATAGGCCCTGAGATTGCAATTAAAACTGCGGCTAGGAAAGATATCTGTAAAATATGTGAGCCTGTCCTTTATGGATCAGAAGAGACCATTTCAGATACCGCTTCAATGCTTGGATTAAGCCTGAAGGGAGTTAAAATTCGTGACACCGGACGGGCAATTAAAAAGATCATTTTTGGTAAAACTGCGGCAGAGGCGGGAGAGGAGTCTATGCTCGCTCTTGATGCAGCTATTCATGATGTAAAAAAGGGAATAGCAAAGGCAATCGTAACCGCACCGCTTTCAAAAGAGGCGGTAGTTCTCTCAGGACGGAAAAACTTCTGCGGTCATACAGGTTACATCGCTGCTGCTGCCGGGAATCCATTTCACTGTCTGGCGCTTTATGCAGATAATAAATGCATTGCTTTTGTAACACTTCACGAATCCATAAAAAGCTCTCTTGGAAAAATCAGGAAAGAGAGAATTGTAAAGATCTCTTTATTGCTGGACAGTTTTTTGAAAAAACTTTTAAAGCGATCACCTAAAATTGCTGTTTCAGGTCTTAATCCCCATGCCGGTGAAGCAGAGCTTTTCGGCAGCGAAGAACGGAATGAAATTGAACCAGCAACAAGGGCTCTTCTGAAAAAGAGGGTAAAGGCATATGGGCCGGTTCCGCCGGATGTTGTATATCCTGCCCTTTTTGCAGGAAGGTGCGATGGGGTTGTTTCCATGCTGCACGACCATGGCCATGTCGCCTTTAAAACGGCACTTTTTGAGATGGAGGAGTGCTCCGGTAAGACATCTGGTGTTAATGTAACGCTTGGGCTTCCTTTTGTTCGCACCTCCGCAGACCATGGAACGGCATTTGATATTGCAGGTAAAGGGGTTGCCGATGAGGGCAGTTTATGTGATGCTGTCCGTTTGGCCGCAAATTTAGTGAAATAGCTTTGTAAAGAGCTATATTCATTGTCAGGAGAAAAAAGAATGGAAGATTTACGCCACCTGCTCTTAAGCGCTGATGATAATGAGATTCGTGAGGGATTAAAAAGAATTTCTATTAAGAATCTTACTGTCAATCTGCCCTGTCTGATGGAAATTATTAAGGGAAGGTCAATCCATTCAAAAGAAGCTTCTGAAATTGCAGCCGACAAAATAAAAGCGGTATTTACATCTGGATCAAAGATTGACGACAAATCCAGAGAAGCTCTGGTTCGTCTCCTTTTACAGGTTGAACCTGATGTAATGCAGAGCATAATTCGCGATTTCAAAGTTGCAGATCCCAGAAAGAAGATAGACCTGATATACCTCCTGAAATCATTCAATGATGAGAAGGCTTCAGTTCGCATGCTTCTTGATTCCCTGCACGATGCCAATCGGCTTGTAAGGGCGTGTGCAGTTAAGACCCTAGGTAAAATTGCTGATCACAGAGAGCCTGGAATTATTGCAAGATTCCTATCCGATAGAGATTCCAGAGTACGTGCAAATGCAGTTGAGGCAATTGAAGATTCCAAAGGTACAGCGAGACTTACCGGTTTTCTTGTCAGATTAAAAAACGATACCAACAACCGTGTACGCGGCAATGTGTTAAAAGCGCTCTTTCTATCCGGATACAAGGATGCAGAAAAAGAGCTGCGGATTATGCTAGCCGATGCTGATGAGCTTATGTGTTCAAGCGGAGTATGGGCTGTAGGTGAAATCGGCAAGCTGCGTCCATCCAAGGCAGAGGTTCTGCTTGAAATGCTTGAAATAGCAACAAAGAACAGCGGTCAGATAGTTCAGACTAATATTCTTCTAGCCCGCGATAAAATTGCCAAATCGCGTATGGCAAACGGTGAGAGGGTCTCAAAAGAGGATAGAACCCTTAAGGGACAGATTATCGAACGCAGCTCTGTGAATATCAGCCGTGAGGTTAAAGGGCGTTTCGATGTTGTCAAAGTAAGCGGCTGCCTGAATGTGTACTCGATGATTCCTCTTAAGCTTAAAATCAATGAATCTCTGGAAGCTGTTCCTGTAAAACTGGCTCTTGACTTTACGATGGTCGATGACGTTGATGCCTCTGTAATGAGGTTCATAAAAAATCTTAATAAAAAAGTAAAAGATGAAAACGGCGGCAGGTTTATGATTTTCGGTCTAAAACCTGAAGTGCGCGACGCTTTCAGCCTTGCAAATCTAGATACTACAGTTCTTGTTTTCGGCCGCGGCGAAAAGATAGACCACCTGTTCTAACAATCAAACCATTGCGCGGGGCATGAAAAGATCGCTGAATGATTTCAGTGCGAAATTATCAGTCATTCCTGCTATATAATCTGTTACAATAGTATAATCTTCAGTATCCATTGAATAGGTGATGTTCTTGCAGAAATCAAAGAAAATTGACAGTGACGGGGCAAGCTTAAGAAGTTTTTCCCGCTCGCTCTTTTCTTTACCGCCGCGTGTACGGATATGGATATCTATAAATTCATTAAACAGACTTGTAAGAATATGGCTTACACGGTCGGAATAATTCTGTGTGTTGTAAATGTTTTTATAGTTGAATTCCTTGAGTTTTTTCATGAGATCGAAAATCTCTTTGGAAAGTTTTATCGAGTCGGAGTTTAGACTGTTAACAACAATGTCATTGACAAGGCGGCCGATAATCTTGCCGTTGCTGTCGCCGAGTCCCTCTTTAATGTCTGACGGCAGATCCTCTCTGCTTATGATTTTGGCCTCTATGGCATCTTCAAGGTCACGTCCGAGATAGGCAACTTTATCGGCCATACGGACAAGGCAGCCTTCAAGCGTTGCGGGGTATCCGCTTCTATCGGCAACGAGGTGCA
>JAEUSG010000632.1 GCA_016788315.1 Fibrobacterota bacterium
AAATAGCACCATCAACCACCGGCTTCCAATTCCCCTGTATTACACCACCAACCACATTATCCTTCTCCATCTTTACTATGCTGTCAGCCGACATCGTTCTTAGTATTCCAATCTGCTCTTCGTTTGGCACTCCAGGCAACAGACTATCTACAAAACTTTTACTTTTTACGAGTGCGCTATCATAGTTAGCAACCTGCGGAATTGCACTTTCAATACATGCTCTCGAAAAAAGTCCTTTCGCAGCGGGCGATATCATTAGATTACCCGTATTGAGTCCGCCAGCGCTTTCGCCAAAAACCATAATTCTGGCTGTATCTCCACCAAATTGACGAATATTTTTCTTTACCCATTTTAATGCCATTATCTGATCAAGTACACCATAGTTACCTGATAAAGCACGGCCATCGCCCCCCTCAAGCCCTTTATGGACAAGGAAGCCCATTACACCCAATCTGTATTGTATTGTAACAACTACGACATTTCCACGTTGCGACAAATTTTTACCATGATATATAGCTGTGCCCAGCCCGCTGTCACTCGCACTACCCTGCTGATTCCCTCCGCCATGAATAAAAACCATTACAGGAAGATTAGCGACACTGTCAACAGAAGGTGTCCAGACATTAAGATACAAACAATCTTCGCTGCCTATAACTTTGGCAGCAGTATCATCGCTGGCACCAAAATCCTTTTGTATGCATCTATCTTTAAAGGAGACAGCTTTCAAAGTATCCACCCAACCTAACGGGGCAACCGGAGCCTTCCATCTTAGATCACCAATAGGAGGTGACGCAAACGGTACACCTAGAAATTCATGAACCGAACCATTTACTTTTCCCTCTATGGAACCGTATTCAGTTTTGATTACGCTGGAATCAGCTGTTGTAAATAGAGCGACAAATGCAACTACCGCAAAAAAAGAAAATGGACGCATCAATACCTCCTCAGATTGGTTGTTATGCAATCTAATGCAATTATTGCGCCATTCAAAATTAAGAGATATTTACTTAATGAGCGCAAAAATCAAACGATTTTCCCGTCATGACTGAATTTTTGGTACACTATTGTACCAATAAGTACAAGGAGCGCACCTATCGCTTCAGGTATCGATAATATCTCACCGAGCATAATAAAACCGAAAAAGGCGGCAAAAACAGATTCAAGCGAGAAGATAACAGCAACCTTTGTTGCACTCACATAGCGCTGTACCCATATGGAAATAAAATAGCAGAAAAGCGTCCCCAAAAGACCCAGATAGAGTATTGCATAAATGCCCTGACTGTCAGGTACTACAAATGAGCTGTCGTTAAAAACATACAGAATACCGCTAAACAGACCTGCAAATAGAAATTGATAGCTGACCATTGTAAAGAGTGGTGTATTCTTAACAAACCTGCCAGAAAAGATTAAATGATGAGCGTATGACAGAGCTGTTATAAGTGTTATGGCATCACCCACATTGATGTTTGTTTCCAAATCGAACGAGAGGATAAACAGACCAATAGTAACAATCGAAACAGAGACAAGAGCGACAACACTAAGCCTCGATTTGAAATAAAGACGAAGCAGCAAAGGAACCATTACAACCGCAGCACCGGTAATGAAAGCACTATGTCCTGAACTGGTAAATTTTAACCCTATAGTCTGCGAGACATAAGTTGTTGCAAGTAGAAATCCGAGAATCGCTCCACGTACAATTGCTGCTTTTTCAAAAATTTTATTGCGTTCATAAACATATGCCACAATAAACATTACCGGGACAGCAACAAACGATCGACCGGCAACAATCATAAAGGGGTCGATATTTGCAACACTTCCTTTAATAATAAAAAATGTAGAACCCCAAATAACTGTATTTAGCAACAGAAAAAATGTGTACATAAACCTCCATTCCAAATATATACTTAAAGAAGCAATAATGGTGCCCATAAAACATGGTTCTTTTTGCGCAGAAACAGAACAAGAGCTAATATGAGCCGGTTCTTATCGGCTCAATAGCCATTTTAGCTTTAAAATAGCCATTATATAACGGTACATTATTTGCATATACGTTCTTAGGGGGTATTTATGAAACAAACCAGAATCCTGTTAATCCTGATTTCACTGCTAATAACTACTGATGCTTCTGTCCTGAACAGACCTCTTAAACTTCTCTATTATGGTGACAGTTTTGGCGGTTATGTAAAGGGGGGAATCCTCAAAATCATCAAAGAAAACTATCCCGTGATGAATCCTGAGATTGGTGGACATTCGGCGAATGGTTGGTACGTTACACAAAACTTCATGAACTATTGGCCAAACGATAAATACAACTTCATGGAATCAGAACATAAGTACATCTTCTTTCAAGACGCAGGAAGAGTTGACCCCGATTTCCGCACAACAATGCAGAAGTGGGTACCTGAAGCAATTGATGCAGGCTTCAGAATTATTCTTACTGACAATTGTGATTCTGCTTCATGGTATACATCTCAAAATGTTGCCAGTACAAATTGGAATGCAGACAACATTGAAATCAGAAGGCTTGCAGCCCAATACAATCTGCTCTATCTGCCAATGGCTGCAATTGAGCTAGCTGCTATCAGAAGGCTCGGTGAAAGCGCTATTCTTGGAGATGGGCTGCACCCTACTGCAAATGCATCACACATGTGGGCAATGGCACTATTGAAGGGTTGGGGGGCCGACATAAAAAATTTGAAATACGCAACCACTGGAATACCAACAGAAACTGCTAAAGTGTATGCCGACGTGGTTGACAGTATCATGAATTTGCTCGAACCCTTATATTTGAAAACTGTAAACGGGTTATCAATATCCTCATCAGCAACTACAGTAAAAGAGTGGAGACATCTCCCTCTGATTTCAAAGATCAGTTTCAGCGATACCTCTGCAGAGAAAAACATATCAGGTCAATCCGAATGGCACTCCACAGACACCTCTGTTTTATCGGTATCTCCTATTGGTGTAGTTTATGCTAAAAAAGCAGGAACGGCAAAAATCACTGCAGAGTATCGCGGATTTACTGATACTATATCAATTACTGTTGCAGCAGAAAGCTCTTCTCCCGATTCGATTGTCTTCGTTGGAATTAGCGATACATTGACTACTGGTACGCAATTGACCATCACTTCAACTGCTTACTACAGTGATGGTGGAAAGAGAGACATATCGGCAATAGCTGCCCTGAACAGCTCCACTCCGTCGGTCATCTCTGTTTATTCAAATACTGTAAAGGCTGAAACGGCAGGAGCCTCAATAATCTCAATCACCCTTGGAAGTACCGTAAAGAATAAATCTGTTACTGTAATTCCTGAAAAAGAAAAATTACTTATTGTTGATTTTGGCACATCAGAATCGAACAACAGATTCGGTGCAATCGGATGGGACTGTGTCCTTAGAGATGTTGGTACAGCCTATTCAAACATTGGAAATGGCGGTATTTTAACAGAATCAGGCCCGGACTACAATTACCAGGGGGCTTCTGGTGCACCAATATACCTTTCAGCCGGTGATGTTGTTAAAGTAACCTGGAAAAACCTTGGATATCTTTCGCAGTTACTTAAACCCTTTATCAGCTTCAACGACCCCAATAGAATGGGCAATTCATATCCTCCAATTGGTACCTGGTCAGCCATGAGCGAAGCAACTCTCCTTCCACATGCAGAAACCAGCACCATGTTTACAATCAGCAATCAACAGGCGGGCAAGAACTCCCTGATTAACATTTTTGGAGGGTATCAATCATTCCTTACTGTAGTTTGTGAAAAAATCGAAATTATAAGATGCGGCCGCTCCATACTGCCATCGGATCCAGTGCTGGACTCAATACAATGCATAAAAAACACCGATTCACTTGTGGCCGGTGACAGCATCAGCCTCAACATTGTTGCCTTTTATCATAAAGAAGGTCAGACATACAAAGCTATTGTAGATTCAGTTGCACAACTATCAACGGACAATCCTCAAGCATTCACTTTTTCCAGAGGGGTTCTTAAAGGTGTATTGAGCTGCAATAACGCAAAAATATTTGCTGAATATCAAAGCAGAAAAGATACTATCACCATCACTGTATTACAGATGCCCTCATTTATCAGAAGAATAAACTTCCAGAAGAATGGCATTCCTTTTAGAACCGGCTGGCAGGCGGATACAGGTGCAAAATACACCGCACAGACAGGGTTTGGCTGGGTTGAAAGAATTGTCGGCGACGTTCGCGACGACAGATCAGGACCAAATTTCCTATTAAAGTCTTTTTGTAGAACGTCTACCGCTACAACATGGCATATTGACGCTCCAGACGGAAACTACTTTATTCGTCTTGGTGTCGGAGACAACCTTTACGGAACTACTGCACAAAACAGTGTCTCCTTTGAAGGAAATAACATTATCCAGTACGCAGGTTCTCCCCTGCTGTATGACACGCTAAAAGGAATATTTGGACAGGCAAACGGGCTTTCGACAAAAGAGATTACTGTTTCAGGTGGTAAAGGAATAGATCTTCTTGTAAATGGCGCGATAAATTATCTGATTATCTGTTCAGCAGCAGAGAACACACCCATAAAATTTATTGCAGACGATATGACAAACATCAATCAAAATGGAACTCACGTTGGTGCTGATTTTACATCAACCTCAACAGAAAAACAAACACTGTCAGCTTTAGCAGCACCCAACCCTTTTAATCCGCAAACTGCAATAATAATTACTGGATTGCACGTTGGTAGCTTAATTGAAATATCTCTTTACAGTACAGACGGTAAGAAGGTTAAATCACAGATGACAACGGCCCGAAACAAAAAAGAGATGATAACAATGAATCCTGGAGAAATAGCCGGAGGAAAATATGTACTCAGTGTATTTGCAGAAGGTAAAAAGATTTCACAGTTAATTACTTTCCTGAAATAATGGAGCATTTACAAATGAAAAAGATCCTGATCACAATTCTATTTGTTTTGTCTGGAATCTCACTGTATGGAGAGGTAACTTTCACAACCCTTCCAAAAAAATTACAGTTTTTTGCAAGAAATGCTGAAAACAGTGCAAATGTCTTAATTTCAGGTAGCGCAATCGGCTCAGACTCTGTAACAGCAGAAACGTATAAAAACGGTGTTTTAATTAAAAGAGAAGTTACCGCCGTCAGCACTTCTAATGGCAACAGCTTTTCATTTTCCACGGTTATTTCGGCAGGTCTTTTTTCCTATCGGATTGTAATAAGAGCAAACAATATCGTTGCGGCAGACATTGACAGTATACTATGCGGAGATGCATTTATAGGTGCTGGTCAGTCAAACATGGACTATTCTCAGGTTGGCTATAATACACCATGGCTGCGCACATTCGGTTCACAAACAATTACGACTGATTCAGTTTGGCACAATCCAGGCAAAACTCCATACAATATCGGCAGAGAAATAATTGAAGAGAAGGGAATTCCTGTCTGCTTTATCGTAGGGTCAGTTGGAGGCACCTCTATCGTTTCGCATCAACCGGATACAACAAACTCAACAATTTACGGAAGATTATATAACAGAGTTAAACAGGCCGGTTTAAAGAATGGCATAAAAGCAATTTTTTGGAATCAAGGTGAATTTGACACAGGAGACTCTATTCAGGCATCAACACAATATCAAACATTCTTTAACACAATGTACAACGGCTGGAAGAAAGACTATCCAGGCTTCCTTCACGTTTACACATTTCAGCTTCATCCATGTGACTGCTGCGGTGACTGGCAGGGACTGCTTCGTGAAACTCAACGGCTTCTACCAACCAAATACACAGATCTATCTGTTCTGGCTACAGCAGGTACACCAGGCCATGACGGCTGCCATTTCCTAATATCAGGCGCCAACGCATACGAAAAGATGGGTGAATGGCTTTATCCTCAGGTGCGTAGAGATTTATATGGTTCAATAGATACTATCAGAATAAAATCACCCAACATTTCTAAGGCGTTTTTTCTGGATGGAAGCAGAACAAAACTGAAACTGGAATTTGATCAGCCTATCCAAATACCATCAGCAACCTTACGTGAAACATTTTTAATGGATGGTAAAAGCGTGGCAGTTGATACAGCAGTCTCCGACACCTCGCACAATACAATAATTCTATCCCTGCGAGATCAATCCAAGGCAAAAACAGTATCATATACTCCAGCACATTACTATGCCGGCACAAACACTTTGTATACCGGCCCCTGGTTATGGAGCAGCAAAGGTCTTCCTGTATTGACATTCAATAACTTTCCGCTATCAACAGATTCATGCATACTTCTTGACACAGGAATAGTGGATTTCTATTTGCAGGGTACTACAACTATACCTGTTGATCCGATATTAAAGGTTGTAAATAACGGAACAAATCTTCCCCCTTTAACAGCACTGACAGATTCATCATGGCTAAAAACTTCAATTACCGGTTCAGGAAACAACCAGGTAATACACCATTACGTAACAAACAGCAATCTGCCTGCAGGTGCAGTATGTACAGTAAAGGTCAGGATTAATGCATTAGCATATAAAGAGTATACCTACAAAGTTATTGTCAGAAATATGAATCAGAGCGTTGCAAGATTAGAACCTATACCGAACCGTCTATGGGTTGCACCGAGTAAATCAGATAGAATAGAAATAAGAGAATATGATAACCTTGACAAGCCTGTTGCGAATCCAGCAAAGATAGCCTGGTCAATTAATAATGGCGGTGCAATAGACAGTAATGGAATCTTTGTCAGCAATGGTGATACAGGAACGTTTACAATAACAGCACAAACAGTTACTGCTCCAATTTTTACGGCTAAATGCACAGTTGTTGTTTCAGAAAAACCATATACCCCATATATCAAAAGGATCAATTTTGAGCCAGACACAATCCCCCCAAGAGCTGGCTGGTTTGCCAATAACGGAATGCCATGTCTATACACAAGCCAACGTGGGTTTGGATGGGTGGGAGTAAGCCATTTCATGATGAGGGACGATCGTAAAGGGTCAAACTATCTCTTAAAATCTTTTGTCTCTTACACTTCACCCTCTAAAATTGCCCCATACAGAATAAGCGCTCCTGACGGAGACTATATAATAAGAACCGCAATGGGCGATAATGCATGGGGTATCACTGAAGTAAACTGGACAATTTACAACAACGATACTATATGCTTTAAACCTTCTGGATTAGGTAACGCGATTAAAACTGATACGATCACTGTCAGAGGGGGTAAAGGTATTGATCTTCTTATTAAAGGGGCCATCAATTACATAGTTATTATTTCTAAAAACGGTGTGGATATGGATATGGTGGCAGATGACAGTGTCACAACCACTGTATACGCTGAAAAATCTGTTAATATAAGCGCACTCGACATGAACGTGCTGCCGAACCCATTTAACCCATCAACAGCTATAAGTATCACTCTCCCATCTGCACAACCGGCTATTTTATCAGTGTACGATGCATGTGGTCGACTTGTTGAAAATATCAACGAAGGCATTTTAAAAGCTGGAACTCACCGTTTCATATGGGATGCTGCCGATAAAGCTTCAGGGATATACTTTATATCATTTAAAGCGGGAAATAACAGGACTATTAACACCAAAGCTCTACTGCTACGTTAATTTACCATATTCTGTTTTCGAAAGGGGTTGTCATGAATTAATTTCTCTAAGAGGGAGATTTATTCGTGACACCATTTCCAGACATGCTTAAAACCTATCAGAAGCTTTTCGAAGCCGCAGTCTGGCCGGTATGGATAGCTGATATAAATAACCAGAAGATAATTTGGGCAAACCATTCATCTTTGACTACGCTTGGCGTTAATCCTGAAAAACTCATTGGATTTCCACTCGACCGGATACTACACCTTCGTGGGAATGAACAAGAAAATCGAACCATCAGAGAACTTGTTATTAAAGAAAACCATTTCAGCGCTTACTTCGATCCATATAAATCCGTTGAATCAACTATCGACGACATAATTGATAACAACCGTATATTTGTTCAACCTGTATTGTCTGAAGACTACATCATTCTCTACCTTAGACCCGGCAAATCTCCACTTCTTAACATGATGCTATCGAGTAGCGACCGATTCATTATGCGTCTCGATAATACTTCAAATATTGAAGAACTGCTTCCTACAGCCTATTGGAATAGAATAGTACCAGAAGGATCGTTCTTCAAAAAAGGTGTAACCGACCTTGTATTACCTGAAGACTGGAGAAGATTCTGCGATGGCAGAAAGATATTTATTCAAACCGCTGCGGAATATAGGGTAACAAATAAAACACCTTTTATCCCTTTAGCAGATGATCTCTTTGCTGAACTTTCCAGCTTCTCACAAAACGGAAATGTTAACACTGTGTTTTATTTCAAAAAGGCTTATGATCTTTCGAACAAAGATTACACGATAAACTGCACAATTGAGTCTGTTTCAGATGAAGGTTTTGCATTGTTATTCGATCAAAAAGTCCCCTTTCGCAACCGAGGCTACCAATTCGGCTTGACTTTGCTCAGCGGAATGCGTGCCTGGACTCTTAAAAAAAACACCTACTATGTTAAAATCGCTGCATGCACAGAATCTATAACTGATCCACTCACCATTTCCATAACT
>JAEUSG010000641.1 GCA_016788315.1 Fibrobacterota bacterium
GACCCCATTTCTTTCTGGCTTTTAATAATCTTGTAAGCAATGCAGTAAACTATACTCCAAACCATGGTATGATTGAGATACAGGCGGTCGCTGAAAACGGAAAAATTAGAATCAATGTATACAATACCAGTATTCAGATTCCCGAAAACGAAAGAGCCACGCTTTTCACACCTTTTGCAAGAACATCATTTTCAAAAAGTAAATCCACCGGCACCGGACTCGGGTTATACATTGTACGAAAAATTGCTGAAGCACATGGAGGTTACGCAGAACACAGTGCAACACCGACTGGAAATGTATTTTCGATTGTTATTTAACAGCTTACAAACTGTTCTATTTTGGACAGTTTACAAACATCCTTTAATCTGAGAACCTGTTCAATTTTCCTTACTTTAGCGCCTTTCTTTCTAATTGCCAATATTTTTTTTGCAGCAGTTGGACCAATGCCGGGAACACGCAAAAGCTCATAATAATCAGCTTTATTAATGTTAATCGGGAAACATTCAGGATGATGTCTGGCCCAGGCCTCTTTTGGATCAATTTCGAGAGAAAGCTGGCCAGCAGAATTAACAGGGATTTCTGCAGGATTAAACCGATACTGCCTCAATAGAAAATCACTTTGATAGAGCCGGTGTTCGCGCATCAGCAGTTCGCTGTTGTTCAATGTACTTGTTTCACCAGGCAATAGTTTATTCCCAAGCCCCCTCTGATATGCACTGAAGTAAACTCTGTCAAGATCCATACGATCATAAAGGGCACCGGAACATTTTATTATGTCAGCATCCTTCTCCGTTGACGCTCCGACAATAAACTGGGTAGTCTTGCGCACTCTGGAATAGGGCGCCCCCTTGGCTGTCATTCTGCTGATGAATTTAATAGGTTCGATAATGTCGCGTTTGAAATCTTTCTTTTTTGATAATGGTGTAAAACTGGCCTCATTTGGAACTTCAATATTCAATGATACAGCTGATGACAATTTGAGAGCCTCCTCGATTGCCCCTTGTGATGCGCCTGGAATGATTTTAAGGTGAATATATCCCTTAAAGCGCTCTCTGTAACGGAGTATTCTGGCAGCGGCGATCATTCGTTCCATTGAATTATCGGCGCTTCCTGTTACACCACTGCTCAAAAACAGGCCAAAAACCGTACCCTTATTATAGTATGGTAAAAATGCTCTTACAATCTCATCAGGAGTTAACGAGCATCTCTCCGGATCGCGTTCCTGACGCAAAGGACAATATGCGCAATCATTGGTGCAGACATTTGAAACCAGGGACTTGAATATTACGCTCTTACCGCCATCAGGCAGAGTAACTGGATATAGCCATCGGTTGTCTTCAGCTCTGTATCGCCTATCCTCTTTACCTGTACCGCAGGCACAAGCTAGATCGTACTGAGAATCTTTTGATAATATTGAAAGTTTTTCATGAATGTCGGGTGCGCTCTTTATTTGCATACAGCAAATATACTGAACATATGTTCAAAACACAACTATTGATTATTCTCCTCTTCTGATATATCACATTGATATCAATTTTGCCCATTTTTCGCATAACT
>JAEUSG010000644.1 GCA_016788315.1 Fibrobacterota bacterium
GCCGCCGCCCGAAGAAAATGTTTGGTTTTTGCCTGTATGGATATTGTGATTTAGTTGCATTAATGCTATGTTTCAATTGAAATGTTTACGAAATTCCATTGAATTTTGGATAAAGAAGGAGTCTAGTACATGAAGATCAATAAACTCTTAATACTACTCAGTTTTACTCTGTATGCAGGTGTAAGTGCTTTACCGATGAGTCTGATTCAACAAGGTACGGAACAAGTTGGTACGTTCAAAGCTGCACTGGTTGTTGATAGTTCAACATCAATAAGAGGACTAAACGCTGAAATTAGTTTTGACACTTCATCGGTCGTTGTTGATTCTATAATAACAAATTTTCCGACTCAGTTTACTGTTTATAAAAATTCGATAAACACGTACTGGGCGAATCTGCAAATAGTAGCAGCCTATCGTGGCGCAGGAAGTTCTAACGTATCGGGTGTTGTTGCGACAATTTATGGTAGAACGAAAATGTCCTCTGGAACAACTGCTCTTGCATTCAATAAAACCAGAGTTGGTTCTATTGATGTCAATAATGAAGCTATTAATGTTAGTTATGTTGATTGTCCGTTGTCATTGGCTCATGTTGCGTCTGAAGATAATGGCAGTGTTTTAAACACATCCTGTTTATTTACAGCATCACCAAATCCATTTTCAACAACTGTTAATTTTGCAGTTTCGGGATTAAGTAATCCTAAGGTAAATATTTATAGCGTTGACGGCAGAAAAGTGTATGGTTTTGATGGTAAAGAGGGTGTTTGGAATACCCAAAAGATACCGAATGGTATGTATTTTGCCGTATTAACTAATGGCGATTTTCGTTTAACCAGAACTTTAATTTTACAAAGATAATCTTGGAGAATTGAAAGATGAAAAGAATTTCTTTACTTGTTATACTTCTTATTGCATCAGCAGTTTTTGCTGGTATTAGATGGGACTTTAATGGTGATTTGAAAGTAAACCTACAGGATGTCGGACTGGTGAGTGCTAAGATAGGTTTAGCAACAGGCGGTTCTGGTTGGGATTCAAGATATGATTTGGATTCTAATGGTGTTATTGATTCTTTAGATGTTGCTATTGTTGTTAAATATTTGAATATCACTGATAATATGGCACTTGTACCTGCTGGTGAGTTTATAATGGGTGGTAAAATATCAGTAATGCCAGATACGATACATGTGTATTTAGACTCTTTTTTTATTGATAAATATGAGACTACAGTGCAGGAGTATGTTGAATTCTTGAATAACGGAAATGCTGCAGATTATTATTACGACGAACAGCGAAAGCCAATATTTCAAAAAGGTGATAGTTTTTTTGTTTCTCCGGGTTCAGCAAAGTTGCCAATTAACAATCTTACTTGGGATGCTGCAAATAGATATTGCAAGAGTAGAGGTAAGAGATTACCAACTTTTGCAGAATTGGAAAAAGCAGCTAGGGGTACAGATGGTAGAAAGTATACATGGGGTAATGCAATTGCTGACTCTGGTATGACAAATTTTAATTATCGTTGTGACACTACTTATATGAATAGGTATCCAAATCAGAACATGGATAGCATTTGTGTATGGAGTTGGTTGTATACACATCCAGAATCAGTTGGTTCTTATGGTCAAGATGTTAGTCCATACGGAGTGTACGATTTATGTGGAAACGTAAGTGAATGGTCAAATGATTGGAAGGACCCGAGTAAAGTACCTAATTATTATTGGTTGCTCATAGATGCTAGACATAATCCAAAGGGAGCGCCTACTGGCACCGTAAAGTTATCGAAGGGTGGTACATATGCTGACTACCAAACTAAAGTAACAACATTCTGGAGCTATCTCACTGGAGACCCTTTAATTTATAGATCACAGGGTTTGGGGGTTCGTTGTGCTTATTAGGCGTTCCTCGAAGGGCAATTTTGGTACGCAGAATGAAAACAAAATATCGATAAATGGTCGAATCTGAAAGAGAAAACTCCTTTATTTATTTAAACGAAAATTTATGAAATAAAATTCCTTCATTCAGGGTCTAAACCTGTGAATGTTGAAATTCATCTCTTTTACTCTTATTACCATAGGCCTTGCCTCTACGATTTTTGCTGAAATTGTAGTCACTGAGGTTGGGTGCAACCCTATGGGCAGCTCTTCAGCCGTTCCCGGTGACCTTTCTCATGAATTTATTGAAATATTCAATACAGGACCCAAAACGGTCAGTGTAACCGATATCTATTTCAAAACTGAATCAGCATCCAGCAGTGCCGCTGCCGATAGCAACGATGTAGTCGCGTGGCGTGGTGATTCCTTGCGGGACATCGGCATGGGTAAGAACCTGCTGTATCCCGAACAGTTAAAACCGGGAGAGACAGCTGTAATTCTTGGAAGGAAATATATAAGTGCACCGGAGAGCAGTTGGTACAAGCTTCCAGAGGGAACGATTGTTTTTGGTACACGAAAAACATACCTGCGCAGCGGAGGTATGCCGAACAGCTCATCGGTTGTTTATGTGCATGTTCGTGGACACTCTGCATTATCCTCCTTCAATGTTCAGCGCAGGGTAAATGTCGATCCGGGCGAGGGGATGAGCTGGAACCGGGTTTCTCCCGATTCCTCAGATTTGCCGCAGCAGTGGGTTCGTTATGTGTCAACTCCAGGTGTTCTTCGGGAAAGTGTTAACGCTGGCAGTGGCATACGTAAATTGATAATATCGGAATTTATGGCCTATCCGAAAACCGGGGGAGCTGAATGGATAGAATTATTCAATAGCTCAGCTGATTCAGTCTCCCTGTCCGGTTGGAGAATACGAACGGGGGATCGCGAAGGCTGGTTTGCAGATCCTTCTGTAGTACTAGCTCCAAACGAGTACGCAGTTGCAGTTGGTGCAGACTATGGAAACGATCCGTTGTTAACAGGGAGATTGTGCAAAATTTTGAGGACTGAATACTGGGGTGGTCTCGCAAACGGCGGCGATACCATGCAGATAAAGGGGCCAGATGGAAAGCTGACAGATTCCATTTACTACGATGACTCTTGGGACATTAAGAAAGGAATTTCAAAAGAGCGCCAAAATGGCAGGTGGACAGATTGCTGCCAACAGAGCGGTGCATCGCCAGGCTATCCTCCGGAAAGCTGTATAAAACAATCTGTGATAAATGTCAAAATTGACAGTAGAAGGTTAAAACGGGGTTGCGGCGCCCCTGATGGTGTTGTAACTATCACTTTTGACTATCCATTTAATGGATCGGTTTCTGTGTATGATCTTAAATGTAATCAGAGGGCATCGCTGCATGAAGAAGCTAGTGGAGCGGTCTCTATGATTCAATGGAATGCTATCTGTGCAAATGGCCGTTTTGCAGAAACTGGAACATATTTCTTTGAAATTAAATCATCTGAAATGGAAAAACGGGTTGCATTCACAGTGCTTAAAGGGTGTAGATGACTTGTTGGCGAATTGTAATTGTGTATGTAGTCATATTGTTAAGTTTACATGATTCAAATAGTTTTGAGATGTCTTTGAAAGAAAGAATTGAAACAGAGCCCCATTCTCTCACCAACAACAAATCGGTCGGCATTGAATTCGGTCATGAGCGCTTCTTCTCAATTCCTGACCTTGGACAAAGTTCTGCGGCAATGAATTTTCCGTTTACAAAGTACTCAGCAGCAGTTTCAGTATCATCGCTCTGTCTTGATTCAGTTTACAGCGACGTTGTGATATCTCCGGCATTTGCAATGAAGGTAAAAAGATTCAATTGGGGAGTCTCTTCCAAGCTTGCCCTAAAAGATGCTGGGGGAGAACCCTTTTTTGAAAATAGCATTTCAATCTCTGCTGCACTTGATATATCCAATGATTGGCAGTTATATGCAGCGCCTCCTTCGATCGAATTTGAAACTGAGATTATTTATCTTCGTTCAGAGTGGACTGCCGGAGCAAACATCAGATATCAACCGCTGGCAATGGTTATTGGTGCTGCGATATATCAAAATGTTAATGAAGTATACGGTCTAAGAATAAGTCAGTATTGGAGGGCTGGCAGCATGATTGCCTTTTATGGCAGTTTTGAGAGCGATCCCCTTAAAATCAGTTTAGGTTTTTCCTGTTTCTACCGAAGATTAAGTGCGGGCGTTAAGTTCGACAGATACCCATCAATTGGTAGTGTCCAACACTATTATACAGGTTACGGTTCGACCACACCGTAGGAATGTTTTTCCGCTCCACCATTCAAGCAAAACTTAAAGTAAAAATTCAGCTTTAGTTTTACAATCATCATAACCCAAGTATTATTGGCATTTTACGATACTTCAGCTTTTAGTTTCAGATGCGCTGAAAGTTGTGGCATATGTTTTGCTTTTAACCATAGAGTTGCGTGGAAGGTATGTGCATGGAGGTAACAAATGGTTAAAGGTCTTTATACAGCATCAGAAGGAATGAAGGCGAATCTCCGCAAACAGGAGCTTCACAGTAATAACCTTGCTAATGCAAATACTAACGGGTTCA
>JAEUSG010000700.1 GCA_016788315.1 Fibrobacterota bacterium
CTCTGTCGCGCCCCGCGCGGGCGCGTGGATTGAAACCTTCAGTGTTGCGGATTGTTGGTTTTTATAGCGGCGTCGCGCCCCGCGCGGGCGCGTGGATTGAAACCTGAATGGGATGTTTTCGGCGATCAAGTTGAAGGGTCGCGCCCCGCGCGGGCGCGTGGATTGAAACCAAATGCTGTTTATGCACATGAAGGAACTGTGGGCGTCGCGCCCCGCGCGGGCGCGTGGATTGAAACACTTTTATGGTGGTGCAACAGACGAAATGCTGATGTCGCGCCCCGCGCGGGCGCGTGGATTGAAACTTGTGTTATGGTTTTTAAGCATAAAAATTAAGAGGTCGCGCCCCGCGCGGGCGCGTGGATTGAAACCGGTGAATTGGTGTATATAAAAGGAAGAAGTACAGTCGCGCCCCGCGCGGGCGCGTGGATTGAAACATTTTCAATCATTTTTAAGATCTTTTATTTGTGAGTCGCGCCCCGCGCGGGCGCGTGGATTGAAACTGAAACGATATCATTCTCTTTCTGTGTTTCAAAGTCGCGCCCCGCGCGGGCGCGTGGATTGAAACCCTTTCTTCCCTTGCGCTCCGTGTTCCCTGCCGTGTCGCGCCCCGCGCGGGCGCGTGGATTGAAACAAGAATCCAGACCAGGCGCGACAGATTAAGCAGGAGTCGCGCCCCGCGCGGGCGCGTGGATTGAAACACATTCGGGAAGAAAGGAGTTGGGATGAGCAGAAGTCGCGCCCCGCGCGGGCGCGTGGATTGAAACTAAAGTCCAGCGTCAATACGTGCCGTTATTTACCAATCCTGCGTGCTTACTATTTTCGATCAATCCACTTATCAAATATTTTAGGCTTATAAGTTTTCAAGGCATCCATTACGCCTTCAACGGTATTTGAAATCTGAAACATATCCAAATGTTCCTGCTTTACGAATCGATGATCTACAGAGTGTTTTAGAAAATCAAAAAGTTTATGATAATAGCCAGCAATATTCAAAAAGGCACATGGCTTTGAATGGAATCCCAACTGCGACCAAGTTAAAACTTCAAATATTTCTTCGAGTGTTCCAATACCACCTGGCATTGCTATGAAAGCATCCGCCAAATCAAACATCATCTTCTTTCGGGCGTGCATATCCGCTGTAATATGGAGTTCTGTCAAATTTGGATGGACAACTTTCTTTGCAATAGCTTCAGGTATAACTCCAATAACTTTACCACCGCCTTGAAGAACATTGTCTGCCACAATTTTCATCAATCCTACTGAAGAACCGCCATAAACAAGCGTTATGGAGTTCTTAGCTAAAAACTTTCCCAGCTCTTCTGCTACTGTTGCATATTCAGGAAGAAGTCCAGGGCTTGAGCCGCAATAAACGGCAATGGATTTAAGATTCAAGAATTGTCCTCAATGATAAAATTAACCGATTTAAAATTGCTTCAGTGTCTTTCATAGATTATTCTACTTAATTTCAGAATTGTATTATTATCTCGTTGCAACACCACATTTTATACTTATATAAAATACCTATTTCACAGAGTAAATAAAGACACAACATAATCTCAGTATTTATATTTCCTGCATCAGGTTTTTTCACCCTCACAACGACTTAATGGAGATAAAGAATGGACGCAGCAACAGAAAAGCGGATTAGCGACATAATCGGCAGACTTACCCTTGAAGACAAAGTTGGTCAGCTAATGACGATGAACCACACAGGCTGTGGTTTTACAACATTTGAAAAAAAGTATATCAACAAATTCCGCTGCGGAGGATTAAGAATAACTCCTCATATTATTGCAGATGTATATGATGGAAGCGACAGCTTCGTTTATAGAAAACTGGCTCCATATGCAGGCCCTGTAGAGATCGCCAAAGTGATGCGCCGTTTGCAGGAAATGGCGATGGAACGCAACGGGATTCCTCTTCACCTTGTAACAGATCAGGAAGGTGACCTTTCTATTGACGTTCTACGCGGCGGAGTTCATCTCTTCCCCTCTTCCATGGGCATTGCCGCAACCGGCGATTTGGATTTGGCCTACCGTTCAGCCCTCGCAATAGCCAAACAGCTTCGCGCACAGGGCATTAACTGGATGCACAGCCCCGAAGTGGATGTAAATGTTCAGCCGGAGAATCCTGAAGTCGGCATGCGTGCCTTCTCAGACGATCCGCAGATATGCGCAGAGTTCGGCATAGCAATGATGCGCGGCTTCCTTGACGGCGGAGTTATGCCTACAGCAAAACATTTCCCCGGTCGCGGCGACTCCGTAACTGATGCACACGATCAGCTTGACGTTTCTAAAAAATCACTTGAAGCACTTAAGGCTTGCGAACTGCTCCCGTATAGAGAGATGATAAAGAACGGTTCATACTTCGCGGTCATGACAGCTCATCAGGGTTTCTCTTCTCTTGATCCTTCTAACACACCAGCCTCTCTCTCATTTAAAATGACTACAGAGCTGTTGCGACAGGAAATGGGATTTAAGGGAGTAATCACTACAGATGCAATCGGAATGCATGGCGCTATAGACTTTGCAGGTTCTGTTCCAAAAGCTGTACTTATGGCTCTCCAGGCTGGTGCAGACCTTGTACTAATGAAGAACCCAGAACACATTTCCGAAGAGACCTTCAACCTAGTTATGCAGGCTGTCAAAGAGAAGAAACTGCTTGAGAAAGATGTTGACGAAAAGGTTAAACGTATACTCGAAGCAAAATTCCGTCTTGGGCTGTTCAACGCAGACGCACTCCCGGTACCTGAAAAGGCGATGAAACCAATTAACGATGATAAAATCAGAGTTACATGCGAAGAGGTTTTCAGAAAAGGGGCGGTCATTACCCGCGATAGAGATAAACTTCTACCCCTTGCGAAAGATAAAAAGGTTCTTGTTGTCGAGCAGTACATCTCTCTCTACCATGAAAAGGGAAATGACGTACACTACCATTCAGGAATGTTCAGTGAATTCATGAGAGAATTCGGCAATACAGAAAATATTATCTCTCTCGAAACAATGACTCCTCCAACAGCAGAAGATGAAAGAAGATTATTTGACAGAATCGGCAAAGTTGACATTGTTGTATTCTCGGACATTTTCTGGCGCGGAAGCGGCTCCAACCGTGATTTGATTAGAAAAACAATAGCAGCCGGCAAAAAGGTGATTGTAGCCACTAACGATCTTTATGACAGCCATTTTATTCCAACTGCGGGAACAGTTATCTGCACATTCGGAGCAGTTCCTATAGGACAGAAAACTGCAGCCCAGATAATCTGCGGTAAAATAAAAGCTGAAGGAAAATGGCCTCTCAGATTAATCAAGATGGACGAACCCGTAGCAGCCGACAAAGTTGTTACCCACAAAATCGCCGGCCATTTCGCAACTGAGAAATCTCCAGGTAAGTAGCCGGTGACTCACATTTTCTTCTTCAGAAAGAGAGCATAAGCAGTATTATCGCTCTCTTCTCTGAAATGATATTTATTATTCAGCAGAAACTCCTGAAAATGTTTGCTGTCTGTCTCAGGAATTTGAAGACCGATGAGCACACGTCCAAAATCAGTGCCATGATTTCTGTAGTGAAAGAGTGAGATATTCCAGCGGCCGCTTATTAATTGCAGAAATTCTCCTAGCGCTTGTGGTCGCTCAGGAAACTCTACTCTATATATTTTCTCGTTTACAGCATGCGGAGAAACCCCGCCGACCATATGACGCACGTGGAGCTTGGCCAGCTCATTTCCGGTGAGATCTGTGAATTCATATCCGCTTTTCTTAAGGCCGGCCTCAAAACCTGTTTTATCTTTTTCGTCGTTTATCGCAATTCCCAAAAAGATATGTGCTTCCGTCGGACTGTTAATACGGTAATTGAATTCTGTTATGCTTTTGTCCTTTAGACCTCTATTGCAAAACTCATTAAGCGTTCCCGGGTATTCCTCAAGGCGGATAGCATAAAGCGCCTCCTTGCCCTCACCAGTGAGCGTACGCTCTGCTACAAACTGCAGGCGCTGAAAATTCATATTGGCGCCGGAGCTGATGCAAACCAGTTTTTTCCCTGTAAGTTTATGTTCTGCGCAGTATTTCAGCAAACCCGCAAGAGACAATGCGCCTGCAGGCTCCAGAACTACCCGGAATTCTTCATAGATCTTTTTTATTGCGCTGCAAATCTCATCTGTTGACACAGTAACAAAATCATCAACATAGTTCATAGCCATTTCAAACGTTATCTGACCTA
>JAEUSG010000760.1 GCA_016788315.1 Fibrobacterota bacterium
CTGTTCCAACCTTAACTGAATCTTTAAGAAAATCACGGTTGTGTATTTTAAACATTACATTCTTGTTTCCATCAAGGCAGATATATTCATTCTGCATAATGTTTGGGAAAATAACCCGACCATATCTGTCAACGTCGAATCTCGGCGTAAAACAGATACATGATGTTCGCGAACCAAAATATCCACCCATGAAAGAATTCTGACATGACGCACCGTAGTAAACCCATTCCTGACCAGTCATAGCCATATTCACTCCGGGGGTCATCATGAAAGTTCCAGTAGCATTGTTATGATATACAGTACCTCCAGTTGGCTTAAACTTGACAATTGAGCCATACCAACCTTGTGCGAATGGGAAAAGAGCGGCTCTCGCCCCGGTTAATTGCTGTCGAATTTCAGGAGGGACCGTATCTCCCTTCGGTTTTATCAGCAACCCAACATAGATATTACCTTGCATGTCAACGTTAACGCCCATTCCTATATCTGTAAACGTTCTTATTAAATCTTTTTCTATAAGATTACCCTGAGGATCCCATTTGCGAAGAACATAACCAATCTGTTTTGTACCGCTGCTCGATCCCCACCACTGTTGATTTGAAGTATCGGCAAAAGTTCCGTAATATATTGAGCCATCAGGGCCCTCACAGCCACCACGGCCTTTAAAAGGAACCTCAATCTGTCCGCTGCCCATAAAACCACGGCTCTTGATATAATTTACACCTGTGGATACGAAAGGAGCAGGTGTACCATCAGCTGCATTGTATCTATACAGAAGTTTATACCTGAACATTTCATCGTGGTATATATATTTGCCATCTCTGCCGTAAAACTGTTCACCGTAATACATTCTTGGTAAATATGGCGTTGTGGCACCAGCAGCAGTCGTATCAGAAAGTGAATTAGCACCGGAAACATTAAACTGCTGAATCTTTCCTGTATCCGCAGTCAACCCTTTGTACTTAACAAGAGGAATAGAGGAACCATCACGGGAGCTTAACCTTAAAAGAATTTCATCAGTTTCATCATTTACTGACATGTCAGTTCCGGCGCATGTTGGATAAAGAGAAGAATCTTTATAGTTATCGTGAAATTTGTATGCACTGAGAGATATAAAAGTATCTGTTTGACAATCATATAATGGTGTTCGTGGTATCGAAACAAGGTTGAAGTAGCGGGTTGTTGGAACTTCAAATCTCAAGGTTTTGTGCAGCTTCGGCCGAACTCCAAGACGCACTTTAAAAGAGACCTCTTTGTTAGCTGCCCAAACACCCTTATCGTCTGCTCCATTCCAGATAATGTTCTGAGATAACCCTGCTACTAATGGTGCTGATGGGTTTGAACTGCCTCCAATAGTTCCGCCTGCTAAATGGCGAATAACTTTTCCAGTTGCAACATCAACAACCGCGACGTCAACATCAGTCGATTCCGAAACTGTAAAACTTAATTTTATACCGGCGGTGTCTACGACATATGATGGTCCGGCTGTGAAAATTGGTACTGAAATGGCCATGGAAGTCAGTAGTAATACTGCCAATCCAAATCTGTTCATTCTCGCTGACATAGTAATCCTCCTAATTTTGATATTATTAACCTAACTTCATACCTGTAGCAAGTCAAACAAATATCATGCCGAGAAACATTTGCCCTTTTTGTCTTTTTTTAAAGGTATTATACATTAGCTAACGAATCTAACTAACGTTAATCTTAATTGGCTTACGTAAGCATAGCTTAAATTTGGCAAAATATCCGTTAAATTGAGGTAAATCTTTTGGCTCAATATTTGCATAAGCGCTTAAGTATACAAATAATAAGGAGCCCAAATGAAACAACTGTCAACTCTTATCTTCTTACTTTTACTCATTTCTTCTACTTTTTCTGCACTTGTTGACGCTCCTTTCACAGTTAAGGAGCCTCTTGGATTTGTAAGGGCTAAAGAACCGGTTGTTGCTGGCATGGTCTTTCCAAAAGGTGCCGTAACCGACCTTCGAAATCTTTCACTTTTCAGAGGAACAACAGAAATTCCAGCCCAGTTTGATAAACTTGTCAAATTTGAAGATGGCTCTTTTCAATGGGTGCTTTGCAGTTTTACCGATGATTATTCTTCAAAAGAGGAAAAAGCTTATACAATAAAAAGAACCTCGCCAACAATCAATCCAGCAACATCAATACAGTTAACCAGAACCGGCAGTGTAATACATATAAACAATGGGGTTCTTAGTTTTGATATTGATACAGTAAACTTTAAGGGCATAAAATCTGTTGTGTACAACAGCAAGAAAATGATAGACAGCACAGGTAATGGCGGTATAACTGTCCGTGATGAAATATATGGACAGACCACGACAAATGGCCCGGTCAGCAAGGCTGGTTTTGTTTATTCCGGGGCTATGCGTGCCACTCTGCGCATAGAAGGAATTTTTTACACCGACACCTCCGGCGGAATGGGTTACTCTTACATGATAACTGTATATGCTGGTGTTCCAAGGATAAAAATTGAACTGCAGGTAAGAAACAGCCTAAACGCGTTAAATGGAAGAATGGCTCGAATTAAAAAAGCATTCACATCATTTCCTCTTGCTTTTACGCCAACTTCAACCCCTCAATATGATTCAACCATTAACTACGTCTACCCTTACTGGTCATATACAGCCAAAACAACAGCAAACTGGATTAAAGCATATGAACATGACGGAAAGGGAATGGCAGTTACAACAAATTGGTCTGGTGGTTTTCATCCCTTTTGGGCATACAGGCAGGTTCTAAACGGTACTGTGCTGGAAGCCTACATGGTTCGTGAAAACAGCGGCGGAATCGGCCACAGACCCGATACAGTAACTGCAGCAGCAAACGACAGCATTCTGCTGCTGATGGATTTAGATGTCATCAACCAGGATATCTATCTTGACTTTTATGAAGGCACACGCACACCGGCAGAACTTGGCAATCTCCGATTACGCCAGATTGAAGCATCTATCGGCAGGCCGGATCCAGCCTATTTAAGCACAACTGGCGGTATTTCCGCAGGAAGATTCGGAACACTGGCAGATGAGGAAGCCTCATATACAAAGTGGGGATGGACTCCTGCAATTAATCTACGCCCTAAATCACCTGCCATGCCCGGCCTTGAAAAATCATACGATGATGTTCACTACGAAACAG
>JAEUSG010000802.1 GCA_016788315.1 Fibrobacterota bacterium
CAAATCATTTTGGTCAAAGTCTCAAGTTTTAATCGTAAGGAATCAATAAAATACCCATCCAAGTGCTTTGTAATAACAAACCGAGGACTACACTTCCAAAATGGTTTTGTTAAAAAGGCAAACAGTTCAGCTGGTGGAAGATGCGCATGAACAATATCAGGCCTAAACCGCCAAATAATACGAAGCAATCTAAACATTCCTCTTAATGATAAATAATTTGCTATTGCAAGACAGTGTACCGTCACTCCAATCAATTCAAATTTGGGCGCCAAAAAGAGTATATTTCGTAAAACAACTACTTCCACATCAAAATTATTTTTCTTGAGTCCTGCACACAGCTCTAAAAGATGATTTTCTGCACCACCTCTGTTCAGTCCAGTAATAATTTGAAGGTTTTTTTTCTTTTCCACTGATTCAATTACTTTCAGCCCAAAGCAGCTTTGCTTCAAAATTGGCAGATGCCGTTTCTGTACTAAATTTTTCTAGAAAAGCAGTAGGGATATATCTTTCTGTTGTTTTTAGACTCAATACAGATGAGACAAATGACTCAACATCATCTACAGAATGAGAAAACTGACTCCAACATGGTGCAATAGCTTCACTTAATCCAGGAACATTACTTGTGACCACAGGCAATCCTACCACCTGAGCCTCTAAAACCGAAATCCCTAGTGATTCATAATGTGAAGGAAAGATAAACACATCCATAGCTGAAAGACATGCAAACACATCTGTACGAGTACCTAGAAAGATAACATTATTTAATAACCCTAATTGTCTGGCTTTATTGTTTATGTTTTCTCTAAGAGGGCCATCTCCAACTAACAACAAAATACAATTTGCCTCTTTTTTTAAAATTTCGTGCATTACTGCTATTATAAATTCATGATTCTTTGGTTCTGTAAATCGCCCTACATGCCCAATAACAAAAGCATTGTCAGATAGACCTAGTTTTCGTCTAGCAACACTCTTTTCTATAACAGCACCTTTTAACAGTTCAATCCCTGTTTGGACAACAGCAACCCGACTAACTTCAGTTTTCTTTAGCCATTTTTCTTTACATCCTTCAGATGCGAACCAAAAGTCTGTTGCAATAACTTTACCCAATCCAACCAGAACCAGAGCAACATGGTCTTTAATTACCCCTCTGGCATGATCCCAATCTCCAGTATGAAAATAAAGAATTCGTGTTCTAACCAAACATAGAGCACATAACAATGCCGTTATTGCTCCTAGCCAGCCCTGGTGTATAATCACAAGTTTCGGTCTTATTTTTAATACAACTATTATCAGCTTGAACATTTGAAGAGGCCACAATACAAAGGGCATGCTTATGTCGATAATTTTTTCAAATTTAAGCCTAGATTTCGGCGAATCCTTTAGCTCATCTGCCCTGCTTCTTCCGATAATACACAATGAATGGCTATAATTCTGACTTTTCGCAGGAATAGTATTCAACAACCAATGCCCAATACCGCCATTTTGAGTATAATTCGTAGTTATGTGCAGTATTGTTCTTTTTGTTTTCATCAAATCAAGTCCGACTAAATCTTGCAGAGATATTCTTGCCTACCTTCATCAAGGGGAGCTCAAGATATCTATATGAAAACATTGACATTAGAACAGTAATTAAAATAGCCAAAATTGTAAATAGCGCACCTTCAATATTTCTACCAATCAATCTATTGGATAAAAATAACATCGCTCCCCAAACAAGTGGATGAAGTAAATAGACTGAATAACTGGCTTCCCCCAGCCATGACAACGGACGCATTATTAATCTCGGCAGATTAATTTGCATTTTATATACAGCTAAACAAGCAGCAATACACACAAAACTAAAAAACATTCGTTGTGACCCTGTAATCAGAAGCAGTCTATCGCCTTCTACTGGCCATAAAACGAATCCGGCAATACAAACACAAATTAGTATCCAAAGCGATAAATTATTCAAATGCAATCTTTGAGAAAACTTCCCTATCGCAAATCCGCAAAAAAACAATAATACCTGATTTAGAGGATTTACATAATGATGCCAGCTTTGAATCACGGAAACATTGGGAATTACAGCGAAAGCAAAATAACCATATACAAAAAGTAGAATCGCTCCTAAACTAAGCAGTAAAGCATTATTTTTATTTCCTAAATAAACAAATACCGGGAAAAAAAGATAAAAGACAAGCTCGTTACCTATAGACCATGCGCCTGCGGCAATGTTTGAGTCAAAACTATATAGACCGAATAAGCCAGTTAGATTCATAAACAGGATATTAAGGTCAGGAAAACTTTTATTTAGAACCAATGTCGCAATTGTAGCCAGCCAAAGCAGCGGGAAAATTCTAAAAATTCTTTTTATGTAGAATGCTGTCAATTGTTCCCTGTTTGGCGTCATGTTTTTTCCATATACATGATACAAAGTTAGGCCACTCAATACATAAAATATTGAGACACCATAATAGCCAAGCCTACCTAGTATTGAATCTGCATTGTACGATACAGTTTGCCAGGAGGTATAATGATATACCATTATAGAAAAAGCGGCAAGACCACGTAAATAATCCAGATTAGTAATTCTTTGCTTCGAGTCAGATGACATATTTTTATTCAAATTTAATATTAACCAAGCCTACTTTGAAACGAAATTCAAATTGCCAATACGATGAATATAAGCTAATTTCTACAATACTATGTTCCAGAATAATTCAAACACTACATGTACCATAAAAAGTCTTGATGCACTTACAAATAAAATACCGAAATGGAATCTCAGCTCGCTTCATGAAAGAAATTGTCCTATTTGCAACAAAGAAGGTATGCCACTATTCCATAGAGCAGACAAACTAATAATCAAGATTTGCTCAAACTGCAATTGCGCCTATATTTCTCCTTCCCCTTCAGAATCAGACTTAATAACATTTTACACACACTATGAAAAATTGCACAAGAAAACACAAGACAGAACAAGCGGTTCGGTTGTTACCAACCCTCTTTTGGATTTTAGAAATAGAGTAATAAAAGCGCACATCAACAATCCCAAAGGTGCTAAAATACTAGACATAGGATTTGGTATGTGTTCAAACCTGCGTAATTTGAAAGCCATGGGATTCGAAGTGTTTGGACTAGATCCCGATTCAGAAGCATGCGAAATGGCCAAGAAAGAGTTTGGCAACGACTCAATTTACTCAGGGACTCTAGATAATTCAAAATTAGAGATAGCAGACTTTGATCTAATAACACTCTATGACGTAATTGAACATCCACTAAGCCCCATGACTTTGATGAAAAATGCTCTTTCTAGACTAAAAAAAGATGGCCTTTTGGCAATATTCACACCGAATATGCCTGATATCAAATCAAACAAATTAGTTCAATTTCAAATCGATCTAGAACACCTTCAATATTTAACCCCCCAAACCATCGCATTTATAGCAAAAGAATTCAACCTTAACATCATCCATTTAGAATGCTCGGGTTTCCCTGTAATACCTGACATACACAACAATGGGATTAAGCTAAAAAAATCAATTATACATGCAGCCAAGGGATTTGTCCGAAATTTGCCATTTTTTATCCGATTCAACCGAATCAGGCACCAACTGTTTAATTCGATCCCAGACAACCGTTTGGGCAATTATAATATATTCGCCATTCTCCAGAAGCAGTAGTTATTCTAACAGAGAAGACCTTTGTGGGACGAGTTTTTTTATACGATAATAGACAAATATGTATACTCGGTTGACGAACCAACCTATTTTTGTATTCAAAAATCTAGATTTATTTTGCAGTTTAATAGCAAAGGGAAGTTCATGTTTGTTGGCAAACGTTACAATCTCATTCATTGTTGACATGTCACGATATAGAGCGGTGATACGGAGTCTGTCAAAAAAAAGATCTTCAAGTGAACCCTTTTTGATTCCTCTACTTATAAGATCATAATGCATTTTGAGTGAGATTAATTGTCTTTCGCATATTTTTCTACTGCTCAAACTTCCACCATGAATTCTATAATGATACAGCACTTTTTTAATTGTGCCAAAAACGCCCCCTGCATGTCTTAAGCGCAAGAAAAAGTCAACATCTTCGACCAATTTAAATTCAATTCTATACTCACCGGTTATATCGGCTATTTCTTTTCGATACAAAAAACATGCTAACTCATACTTTGACTGCCCAATAATTTTATCATTTTCATCTATATTATTATAAATGGCATAAACCAGTGGCTTATTTGGATTATTATTTAGATACTCGACCATCTCATTAATTGCATTGGGTAGATAGTAATTATCGTCAGATGTCCATGTGAGATACCGGCCACTTGCTGCTCGAAAACCAACATTCAATGCGTTTGGCAATCCACCATTTGGTATATCTAATATTTTAACTCTATTATCTTTATAAGATTTTAGTATCTCTAAAGTATCATCTGTACTTCCATCATTTACTGCTATAATTTCGATATTCTTATAGCTTTGAGAGAGGCACGAATCAATAGATTTGCGAAGATAGCGCCTCCCATTATATGTTGGTAAAACGATAGAGACCAGTGGTTCAGCAACCTTACTTTCCATGTGTTATTTCACCTATTTGCAAACCATTTTGCGATCCTTTAAAAACTTTGCGCAATTTTGATTTTATTAAATTCTTCATACCATATACAATTGAAATTGGAGAAATATATAAAGCAACAAACAGATATAAAAGTTTAATGTATTGACCATTACCAAAACCAACTTGCGCAACCCCGACATAATTAAGGGCTATGTTTGTTTTAAGTATAGCTGAATATTGTTTTGGAAAATATTCAAGCATGTGCTTGTACAATTTGATTCTTTCCCAATTATTTTTCTCAATATTCTGAGTTAAGCCACCGGAATGAATCCTGTATCTGCTCATTACTCTATTTATATAGTAAACATTTCCTTCCATTGCATTCAGAGACCAAATCACAATATCACCCCCAAGCACTTCACCAAACCACTTGGGTAATCTTCCGTATAAATTATTATTTCGAAACAGAGCAGATGCCGTAGGAATATTGAATCCCCTCAACACATCTTTCAGAGTGGATATTGCTGGCATATTATTATTGCATAATTGATGAGATTTTCTGTTACTATTTTCATAAATCACCTCAGCATTATGAAAACACATAGAAAAATCCGGGTTTAATTCTAGAAAATCGACCTGCATCTGTAATTTATTTTCGTCTGTCCAATAATCGTCACCATCAAGCAAGTTAATATACTTTGAAGTACTTGACTCTAATACTTTTAACCCTACCCTATCAGGGCTATTTATACCGACATTCTTTGTGTATAAAATGCATTTAAACTTTTCAGGATATTGTCGTTCATATTCTTTTATGATTTCTTGTGTTTTATCTGTGGATCCATCATCACCAATAACAATTCTTACATTGAAAGTAGTCTTTTGCTGTAACACACTTTCAATTGTTTGTCTTATAAACTTTTCATGATTATATGTGACAATATTTACATCGACTAAAAATTCCATACGTAAATAGATCTCCTAGATGGCACAAACCAATTTCAGACACCCAAGAGGCAACGATATGTATAATTTATACAAATTAGGCTGCATTTTTAGTCCCTATAATTCTAATTCAGCATAGCCAAAACCACTTCGTCCAAAACCATTACCATTATAAAACATAAGATACCTATCACCTACTTCAATTATATGTGGATAACAGATCATTTCCGAATCCCAGCCTGAAGACGATACATCAATTCCTACATTTTCATCTTGTCTTGTCCACGATATAAAGTCTCGTGAATAAGCATATCCCAACCTATATGCACTATCCCCTGGATTA
>JAEUSG010000814.1 GCA_016788315.1 Fibrobacterota bacterium
TAAAAATGTTTGAGTAGGTTGCTTTCGGACTTGCGATCGACTCAAATCGGGACATCTTCCCTGTTTTATAGGTTTTTGAAATAAATTTGACTTAAAAACCCAATAATTTTTAAAATTTAGCGGTTTTCTCTTTGGAATGCATATTGCTCCCTAAAATTATGGAAGAATATTAAAGGGGGTAATATGCTTGTAAAGGTATCCGTGATGATTTCTTTATTGTTAGCCTCGATGCTGGTGGCGAATCAATTTGTTAAGCAGCCGGTTATTCGTGAAGAGGCTGGTAAAGCAATAATCTCTTTCTCCGTTCAATCAACTATTGATTGTGAATTGGCAGTACTGAATTCAAATGGAAAGGTGGTACGCCATTTAGCAGCAGGCGTTTTGGGCGGAGATACGTTGCCCCCGGCACCGCTTGTGTCTGGGTTGTCGCAGTCGTTAGAATGGGATGGCCTTGATGATAATGGCAAATATGCATCTGGTGCACCTTTCTCTATTCGGGTACGGCTTGGAGTAGTTCCTGAATTTGAAAAAAGGATATCAACTAAGGTTTATGGAGCGTCTAGAAATGCAGGACTCTGGTTTCATAAGGATACCAGCCGCACTGTTTACCCGGGAAATCTTGGAGAAGATTCAATTGTATCAACAGACTCAATCATACCTATGACCCACCCTGTATGGAGACAAAATAAAGGCCATTACAAATACACAGCAACTTGGCCGGATGGAACACCGAAAATATTATTATATGAAGGCGGGCCTAAACTTGACATGACGGTTTCAGATGTTGACGATAAGATAATAATGCAGTCGCCTCAAATTAATGGTATTGGTGTATCGGTAGCTTTGCTGGACGGCATTTCAGGTAATGTGTCAAAAATATGGTCAATTGTACCTTCGACAATGTTTTTGAACTATGGTATGTGGTATTATGGTGAACCGCATTTTGACTGGAGCGGCCGATATATCTTTAGAGATGTCGGCTCTCTTAGTAATGATATTTTCAGACTGACACCGGAAGGTTTGCCTGCTCCGTTTGCTGCCAGCGGAACTCATGTTATAAATCAGAAAGTGCATTATAATTCTGATTTTAGGCAACGTGGGTTAACTACTGACAAAGATGGAAATGTGTATCAGGGTCATGATCCTGCCACAGATGAGACTACGCTTCCCGCGGGTACATCCGGGTGGAACTTAATCAGCAAGTTTGACTCTAATGGGGTACTTATCACAGACTCTCTTCTTAAAATATATGGCAATATCGGGCAGGGAATACGTGTTGATCCTCAAGGCAATATTTTTGCCGGTATCAGAGTTAAACCATATCCTGATACGGTGCCGCGTGAAATAAGGAGTAAATTGGAGGGCGAAACTTCTGATATATATTCTCAGATTTACTGGGCAAAAAATAATTATGGATCAATTGTCAAATTCGGGCCTGAGGGCGGTAAAATTATGCCTAATGCAAGTGGTTCTCTTATCGCTGGTGACATTTATCAGCGGGCAGAGGGAACAGGAATAAAATGGATGCGTTTCGGAGCAAGCTTTCAGCCAAGCCATTCTTCATCTCTAGGAGTGGGATGCATTTGTCTTACACCTCGTTTTGACGTAGACAGGTTTGGCAGAGTTATCTTTCCTAATGCGTTTGAGAATGAATTTAAAGCGCTTGATAATAATGGTAATTTAATCTTCAGAATGCGCAATCGTGATTTTATTAACAAAGTAAAAATTGGTCTTATTCAGAATGTACAGGTTACCGATAGGGGTATATATTGTGCAGACTACATAAATAATCAGATAGTCTGCTTCACTTGGAAGGCAGATGCTGAAGCAGTTCTTCCTCTTGCTTCAGTGGGAACAGAAAAGTGGGTTGAAAACAGCCTTGGGATAATTGGGGTTTCTCCTAATCCATTTAACCCTTCATGCGCTTTAAAGTTTGTTACTGCAAATAGCGGTCATGTTAATGTTACAGTTTATGACTCAAATGGAAAGAAAGTGAAAGAGCTTGTCAATGGAGTAAAAGGAAAAGGTGCACATTCAGTATTATGGAATGGAACAGATAAAAATGGTAGAAATTCAGCAGCTGGTGTATATTGCTTTACGGTCAGAACTGGTAAGGTCTCTTTGACTTCAAAAGCAATGCTTGTCAGATAGTTTATTTTAAAAAGACTATTGTACTTATACAGTGAGGAGATCATATGAATGCTTTGCTTGTTTTGATTTTCGCCGCATTGTCGATATTTGCTATTGAGGGTCGAAATGTCAAGCTTCGGGAAATGGCCGAGAAAAGCTGGATCAACGTGTGTAAATATGGAGGTGCCGTTTCTACGGAACTTACAGGTGGTACGGCTGAGGTGCCATGGTCTTACGATCAGCAGGCAAAGGTATTCGTAAGAGTTGGCGGGTGTACTGGCGGTTACACCAATACTATCTGTTTCTTTGATCTTGGAACGGAAACAGTCTCATTCCCCTGGCCGAAAGATTTGGGTACAACAGTTGACACGTCTCGACCAGGTTCTGGATGTAATAGAGGGGTATGTTATGATCCCTACTCAAAACTTACATACACGAGCTGCGGGGGAGCAGCAAGCGATTATGGCGTTTATGGATTTTGGAAAGGAGATATGGTTGCAAAGAAGTGGACCAGGTATGCCGCAGGCAGCAAGCAGATGCAGGGTCAGTGTGCTGCAGATACTGCGAATAGAATTATTGTAAGTACATGGCGCAATTCTGCGGGCTTAAAAGAGTGCGGTGTATATGAAATCGACAACAATACTTTCGTCAAGGCCCCGGCCATGCCGAACACATCTAATACAGTAAGTTCCAATTTTGCCATAGACTGGTGGCAGACACTTGAATATGCTCCTGCATTAAATGGTACAATGTATTTCGGTTATATGTATAAAGATTCTATTAATGGATATTACAAAAGCCAGTGGATTACTTGGCTTTTTGATGGAAAGACACGAAAGTGGACAGATCTGAAACCGACCGGTCTTGAAGGCGTTCCACTAAATTATGTGTCGCAGGGCTTCAGACCGGTACTGTCCTGGGATCCTGTCGCCAATGTTATGATTCTGCTTATTAATGGAGTTGGTCTTTTTACATATAGCAGCGCACAGAATCGTTGGAATCCTGTTGACGCAGGACCATTACCTGGCGGAAGCCAGATGTTCGAATATGATCCGGAGCATAATGTGCATGTACTTGTTAAGTACAATTATTCCTTTGATCAGGATGTATGGGCTTTTAGATATCAGAATAAAGCCTCAACATTTGAGGAAAAAGCTGCGCTCAGCCCGAAACATACTCTACTTGTTAGCATGACCCCTTCTCCTGTAACTACCAGTGCGGTTATAAGTTACCAGGTGGCCGAGAAAGGTAATGTAGAATTAACAGTTTATGATATCAAGGGAAGAGCCGTATTGAAACCTGTCGCCAGGCAAAATGCTGAAGCTGGTATTTACAGCAAGAGAGTTCAGTTTAATGATATATCTGCTGGTGTGTATGCTGCAATTCTTACAAACGGAACGAAGAAAACAACCCTTCGGGTAATTGTTGCAAAATAGTATTGACTACTGAGGTAGTTAGTGTTATATTTATGGCATGGAAAACAGCAGTCATGATGCAGAATTACTTTCAAGTCTTGGTTTAAGTCAATATGAAGCTAAGTCATATATTGCATTGATTGCGCTCGGAACCGGAAATGGGTATACTGTTGCCAAAGAAGCAGGAATACCCACCTCCAAGGTTTATCAGGCGTTAGCCTCGCTAGAGTCTAAAGGGTTTGCAAAGTGCAGCGGATTACATCAAAACACATATATTCCGGTAAATGCATCAAAGGTTATCGATACTGCCCGTAAAGAAATTGATAGAAAATTTACAGGCATTGAATCATTATTGGCTTCGATTAAGCCCAAAGCAAGTGCATTGAATATTGTTTCCCTGAACAATCAGGACGATATTGCTGCACGGGCATATGAACTTACAAACTCGGCAGAGAAAAAGGTTCTAATATCTGGCTGGCCGAATGAAATCAATACTCTGAAAGAGTTGATAGAGAAAAAACGCAAAACGAAATTCTTCGTTCTCTCTTACGGCGACTTCGAGTGCAATAATTGTGAGATTTTCTTTCATAGAAATATTGAACAGGTTAAAGGTGAATTCGGTGCGCGATGGCTGTTGATTGCGGTTGATGGAGTCAGATCAATGGCTGTTTTCTTCGGAGATAAGGCTATACAGGGAATAGAAATTGACAATCCTGAATTAACAGAATTGGTTGCTGATCATATCAGACACGACATTTCAATAAATTCTCTAATGCAGGAACTTCCCCCCAAAATGCGCATTACGATTGACTCAGGACTTGATGTTCTGCGAAACAAGCTTTATTTCAAATAAAGGAGCATTCACATGACGGGTCGTGAAAGAATAGTGGCTGCCATTAATCGGAAGCCGGTTGACAGAATACCCTTTGATATAGGCGGTACAGATTGTTCGGCTGTGCATGTTATACCCTACAAAAAGCTCCGCAAAGAGCTTGGCTTGCCTGAAACGCCGGTAAAATGCGGCTGCCTTGTTCAGTTGATTGCAGAAAATGATGACGACTTTATGGACTTGATGAAAGTTGATGCCGAACTGCTCTCTTTCGGATCGGTAAAACAAAAGATCTGGAAGTCTCCGTTTGGAGTGGATCTAATAGTACCTGAAAAGTTCAATGTAGTGGATTTGCCTGATGGTTCGTCTATCGTAAAACGTAAAGATGGGTCTGTGTCATACAGACGGGCGGCATCATCAGCTTATTTTGACCCTGCTGAACCTACTCTAGCTCATGTTAGCACCGTATCAGAATTGAACGCTTATGATGAACTGTTTGAGAGATGGGATTATTCAACAGTATATGATGAGCCATTAGAAGAGCTAAAAGTGCGTGCAAAGAAAAGATATAATGAAGTATCGCGGGCTGTGGTTGCTCCGTGGAGACTACATTATTTACAAGCCGGTCAACTGCTTCGTGGCTATGAACAGTTTTTTGTGGACCTGATGATAGACAAAGAGATGGCTCATTCAATATTTGAGAGACTTCATCAGGCATATTTAAAGCGAATAGATGAGTTTCTTGCCGCCTGTAAAGGCAGTATAGATGTTGTTTTCCTAACCGATGATTTAGGAACTCAGCAATCTGGTCTTATCTCGCCTGAACTTTACAAGGAAATGATTTTCCCATATGCTTCGGAGATGATAGGAAAAATAAAAAGTGCGGGAATACCGGTTTGTATGCATTCCTGCGGAGCTGTTTACGATTTTATCCCATATCTAATTGAAATGGGTGTGGATGCACTTAATCCTGTGCAGGTAACTGCCACAAAAATGAATCCGGCGGAATTAACAAAACAATATGGCAAAGATATTGCATTCTGGGGTGGAGGTTGCGATACGCAGTACTCCCTTAATTCCTCAGATACAGAGGTTGTGCGTGCAGACGTAAGACGACGACTCAAAGAATTTGGTCCTGATGCATCGCTGATATTTACTCAGGTTCATAACATACAGTATGATATCCCGGTAGCAAACATTTTAGCAATGCGCGATGAATTCTTCAAGCAGGTTAACTCATGAATGTTAGATTGGCGTATGGTAAAAGTGTGCTGACTCTTGAACTGCCTGAAAATGCAATTGTTTATGAGCCATCTTACCCCGTAGTAGATAAAAGTTCCAAAGAATTGCTGCTGCAGGGATTGGAAAAACCCATCGGTTGTGATTCTTTGCGGTCAATAATAGCAAAAAAGAATCCCGGGAATGCCGTTGTTGTAGTTTCCGATATCACCCGCCCGGTTCCCTACAAAAGTTTTCTTCTTGAATTGTTGAATGAGCTCAATAAATATGGACTATCTGATTCTGCAGTAACTCTGCTTGTAGCAACTGGTATGCATAGAGAGAGTACCGCTGAGGAAAAAATCACAATGTTTGGTCGTGAGATAGTCAGTCGGCTTAAAATCGTTGACCATAATGCAGAAAATGCTGCTAGCCTTAAAAGAATTGATGGTAAGTCTGCATCAGGAAATAATATTGAAATAAACAGAATATATGCGGAGGCGGATCTCAAGATTCTTACCGGTTTAGTAGAGCCTCATTTTATGGCCGGCTTTTCAGGTGGCAGAAAGTCAATATGTCCCGGTATTTGCTCTTTAGATACGCTTAACAGGTTCCACGGGGCTAAGTTTCTTTCAAATGATAAAGCGTGCAATGGCCTCCTTTCCGGTAACCCTCTTCATGAAGAGGCAGAGAGCATCGCTAAGGCTGCAGGAGTTGATTTTATTATTAATGTGGTGCTTGATAAAGAACGTAGGATTTCAGGGCTTTTTTGCGGAGAACTTGATTCTGCTCATCAAAGAGCCGTTGACATGGTTCTGAAACATGGCTGCATGAAGGTTCAGATGGAAGCCGATCTGGCTGTTACATCCTGCGGCGGTTCACCTCTTGATGAAACATTTTATCAGTGCGGGAAAGGGATTGTCTCTCTACTTCCAGCAATAAAAAAAGGTGGAACAATTTTAGCAGCAGGCTCATGTCTTGAAGGTATTGGAAGTCATGAATATGAAGAGCTCATGAAACAATACTCAGGACGCCATAAGGATTTTATTAATGATATTGTACTGCATGGTCATTTTACAAAAGATCAGTGGCAGTTTCAAATGTTGACAAGAGCAATTGATAAAGTGGGTATAAAAAACCTTCATTTTTATACAGATGGTATAGAAGAAAAAACTCTTGGAAAATTATCGGTTGTTCCACATAAAATGGATACAGTGTTAATACAAAGAGAGATGAACAGGGTTATCGCAGATTATGCTTCAAGAGGGCTACGGATAGCTGTATTTCCGGAAGGTCCTTATTGTGCTCCGCTATAATGTTTAACCGCCGTTATTAATTGGAAAATATCTGACAGATGGTCCACGACCTCTTGTTGTCAATTTGCCTTCAGAAACAAGTTTACCTAAATCACGCCTTATAGTCTTAATTGAGACAGGAATTATCTTTTCGCAATCCCTGGCAGAGAAGTAGGGCTGTGTTTGTAATAGAGTCATGATCCTGCTCAGTCTGACTTCATTCGGCACGTAATTTCTTGGAAGTTTTCCTTTTCCAAAGGGCTCTTCAGAACTGGGAAGAGAATCAATAAGGCCCGTTTTTTTAATTATCGCAAGATTCAGAATGGTATTATAAAGCTCCCTGACATTACCAGGCCAATTATTAATCACTAAGGTATCTAAAACCATTTTTTCAATACCTGTGATGGAGAGTTTATTATTTGTGTTTATCTCTTCAATAAAATGGGTAACGAGGAGCGGTATATCGTCAGGTCTATCTTTTAAAGAAGGGAGTTTAAGGGTAAAAACATTCAGGCGGTAAAAGAGATCTTCTCTGAAAGTTCCTTTTTTTACCATTTCGTGTAAGTTGGCACTGGTTGCCAGAATTATACGGACATTAAGTGAAATTGGAGCAGTACCGCCAAGACGGTTTATAACATGGTTCTCCATGAAAACCAGCAGTTTTGCCTGAGCAGATAAATCGAGGTTGCCTATTTCGTCAAGAAATAGCGTGCCTCCTTCAGCTCTTTCGAATTTGCCTATGTGTTTGTCGGTAGCTCCAGTAAAAGAGCCCTTTTCATGACCGAAGAGCTCGCTTTCTAAAAGCTGCTTTGGAATAGACGAACAGTCTACATGAATATATGGTTCTGTTTGTCTGTTGCTTCTATTGTGAATTGCGTTTGCTAAAAGAGTCTTTCCTGATCCAGTGGGGCCAGTGATGAGTATTGTGGCTTTGGTGTCGGCAATCTTCTCAATGGTGTCAAAGGTTGACATTAATGCATTGCTCCCGCCTATGAAACCATAGTAGTTTTTTTTCCGCAGAGAAATATTTACCTGATAGAGCCTGTCTCGATCTGTTTCAAGTTTAGCAACATCAGTGACATCTTTGAACATTAAGGCTCTATCTATTGAGGGCGTTCCGTCAGACCATTCCTCGTATGCCTGAAGATGGGCTTCGTAAACCCTGTCGCCAAGAAGTGGGATAGTAGTTCTATATGGATTATAAAGTCTTCCTGTATCAAAAGCTGAGTCTCTTGTGAAGAATAGGTAGTTTGAAAATATATTGGTTCCCGATGAAAGAATGCCTACCGCTGAATATTTATTAGACGCAGGCTCAGGGTCATTAAAAGAAAGTTCACATTTACCATTTATAAACACATCAATGCATCCACCGGTCTTTTCAACTCGGAAGGTGAATTCTGAAGCAAGTTCCTGTGCAATAGAACTGTAGCTGATCGGTAATGAATTTTTTTTAAGAATAATGAAAGGTCTCTTGGCAATTACTCTTATCCCAGCACTATATCCGTTGAAAAGCCACGGTGTCTGCTTTTCTGCGTTAAACAGCACGGCAAATCGAGATATGATTTCCTGTTTTACATCTATTGATATTGCGAAATCCAGTCCATTCAAATCGGGCATCTCTTTTCTGTGTATGTATGCCAGTCTTTCAGGTGACGTATGGATGAGTCCGCCGCGTCCATCTAGTTTCCATGATTCAGTAAATGTCGACTCAATAAGCCACTCTTCAAGAGAGTCAAAATCATCTGCAGCAATTTCTTTCCATGGGGTCTTTTTTGATTTTCTGAACGTTTCAATATAACTCAGCGCGTCTTTTTCAGATTTTTCGATTTCATGAGCTCCAGCTTCACCTATCAAAGAGGATAGTTTTTTTCCCCGCAGATTATATTTCTGGGGATCGTCAAATGTAAAATTTGACAATATGTTTGATATTGTGCCATCTTTCCCGAAATGCAGTATAAAATCATTAAATGTCGATGTAAAAATATTCAGCAGCGGATTCTGCATTTTCCTGAAAAAAAGCATTATTAAATTATCAATGTGATGTGTGGTTAAGACAAATCGTTCATAATAAGGTGCTCCATGTTCTATAAGATGATGTCGGATGAACGGATTCTTCAAGTTGAAATCAATTTTAAAATTCCCGATGCGTTCTTCCCGTATTTTGGCTGCGAAATCATCCTGATCTGTGAGCGGCACTATAAATTCTGTTACTGGTATTTTTGTTGAATTGTCTCCAGTTATACCGAAAAGCGGTACCGCATTCGCGTTAACGAATTCAACAGCAAGGGTGTCGCTGTTTATGGCTGCTGCAGGATAGGGGAGGGTAGCAATAAATTCAATAACATTCATATTTGAATAATATACTTTCACTGAAGTATATTGTAATCAGAATCATGGAATTCATATATACTTTTCTCGTAATCTTTATTCTGCTTCTTGCTCTTTTTCTTGGGCAGATTGCGATGCAGTTTATTAAACTAGAGAAAAAAATAGAAAATGCGGTCGAAGTGTTGGAAGAGGAGCTTATTGACATCTTCGGTACTGTAGCGCCAAAGTCATCAGCAGATTCCGTAACTAAAGATTAATCCTTGACTCTGCCGCTTCAGCCAAACTATAATTCTATAAAACGGATCTAAATCAAACGGACAAAATGTCCGCCTATTGTTCTGTAACAACAAAAAATATTTCACGCAACACAAAGGATTTTTTCATGGCTTATGTCAGACGCATTCGTACAACAAAGAAAAGCACAGTTGATGCCGAGGCCGAAGAGCGCCCGGTAGAAGACCGGCTTACGGATGAATACCCCCGGGAAAAGAGAGCCCCGCTCGAACCAGAACCTGCTCCAGCACCGGAAGCGGTATCTGAACCAGCACCAGTATCTGCACCAGTTGTAACGGCTGCAGCATCGGCCCCCGCTGTTGCACCAGCAGCACCTGCGACTCCAGCTCCAGCTCCAGCAACTCACCAACCCTCATCAGATGTAGTTCAGTCCAGTATTAATGTTAATGGTGAAATGACCACTGAAGGCAGTTCTCAGCGCAACTATCTTAATCTCACCGACTTGAAAGCCAAGACCATGGAAGAACTCTTTGAGCTGGCTATGGGACTTGAAATTCAGGAAGGTCGTGCTATGAAAAAGCAGACCCTTCTGTATAAGATTCTTGAAGCACAGTCTAAGCGTGATGGCTACATTCGTGCCGAAGGTGTTCTTGAAATTATGCCTGACGGATATGGTTTTCTCCGTTCTCCTGAAAACGATTATCTATCAGGATCGGACGATATTTATGTCTCTCCATCACAGATTAAGAGATTCAACCTCAGAACCGGCGATACTGTTGCGGGCCAAATCAGACATCCTAAAGAGCCTGAGAGATATTTCGCTCTTCTGCGTGTAGAACATATTAACTATGAGCATCCTGACGAGTGTAAGAAGAAAATCTCCTTTGACGCATTAACACCTCTCTTTCCTGACGAAAGAATCAAGCTTGAATATCATCAGAAAGAGCTTTCCACACGAATCATGCAGCTTCTTACCCCTATCGGTAAGGGACAGCGTGGTCTTATTGTTGCACCTCCCCGCGTTGGCAAAACTGTTTTGCTTCAGAATATTGCTAACGGCATTGCCAGAAATAATCCTGAAGTCAAACTTATGGTTCTTCTGATAGACGAACGTCCGGAAGAAGTTACAGAATTCCGTACTCAGGTAAAGGCTGAAGTTATTGCGTCAACTTTCGATGAGCCGCCGGAACGTCATACTCAGATTGCAGAAATGGTAATCGAGCGCGCAAAGCGTCTTGTTGAACATAAGAATGATGTTGTGATCCTTCTCGACTCAATTACGCGTCTTGCAAGAGCATATAATAATGTCGTACCTCATTCCGGAAAAATTCTTTCCGGCGGTGTTGATTCTACTGCCTTACAGAAACCGAAACGCTTTTTCGGTGCAGCCCGTAATATTCAAAACGGCGGCAGCTTGACAATTATCGGTACTGCTCTGATCGAAACAGGCTCAAGAATGGATGAAGTGATTTTCGAAGAGTTCAAGGGTACCGGTAACATGGAGCTTGTACTCGACAGAACAATCAGCAACAGAAGAGTTTATCCTGCTATTGACATCAACAAGAGCGGCACAAGAAAAGAGGAGAGACTTCTTTCTCCTGAAGAGACAAACAGAGTATTCGTCCTTCGTAAATATATGCAGGATCTTACTCCGCTTGAAGCGATGGAATTCCTTATAGATCGTCTTGGCTCAACAAAGGATAACAAAGAGTTTCTTGCATCAATGAATAAGTAAGGAAGCACAATGTTTAAAAGAGAGAGCGAAGGAATACTGCTTATTATCGGCTGCGGCAATATGGGTGGTGCTTTAGCTTTAGGATTAAAAAAAGGACTCTTTGATAGAGTCCTTTTTTATGATATCGAAACCTCAAAGGCCTCTTCACTTGCTGCAAAAACAGGCGGCGAATCAGTTCTTACATTAAAAGATGCACTGATTGAAGCCGATGTTGTTCTGCTGGCTGTAAAACCTCAGAGTTTCCCAAAGCTTATGGCAGAAGCCGCTTCATGCTTCAGAAATAATCAGATAGTTGTCTCGATTATGGCCGGAGTAACTATCAAAAGTATTGCAGCACTGATTCCTGTTAAGACTGATATTGTAAGGGCAATGCCAAATACACCAGCTCTAGTTGGTGAGGGGCTGACAGCTATTTGCGGTGCTTCTGAACAGGCAATGGGAACAGCTGAATCGCTTTTTTCCGGTGTAGGCAGGGTTATGCGTACAACTGAGAATTCTATGGATTCTGTTACTGCCATATCAGGTTCAGGGCCGGCATATCTCTTTTACTATGCCGAAGCAATGCTTAAAGCGGCTGCAGCTCAAGGATTCAATCGTGAAGATTCCAATACGCTGGTTTATCAGACGATTAAAGGTGCAGTAAAGTTGCTGCTTGATTCAGGTGAGGAGCCGGAACTCCTTCGGAAAAAGGTAACTTCTCCTGGCGGAGTTACAGAGGCAGCAGTTGCAGAGCTTAAAGATAACGGTTTTGAAGAGCTGATTGCCAAGGCAATAGACAGAGGTGTTTCACGTTCAAAAGCTCTTGGCAAATAAAGGAAATAGATTTATGGCGACACGCTTTTTATTAAAGACACTTTTATCGCTTGCACTTACAGCGACACCATCACTTTCAGAGAATTTGGTACCGCTTCTTAAAGTTGGTGATGTTGCACCCACTTTTATGCTTCCAAGTGTTGATGACAAGCGAATAAGTCTGCGGGATTACTGCGGGCAGCTCCGTCAAAGCTGGAAAAACGGTAAACAGCATATTGTAATAGTCAGTTTTATGGCTAGTTACTGTGTACCATGCCGTCGTGAGATTCCTCTGCTTGAAGCTTTTGCTAAAGAGGCTGGAGACGATGTTAAAGTTATCTATATCAGTGTCGATACACTTGACAGAACTGCTCTTGCCCCTTTTGTAAAAAGCATGAATATTCAGCAGCCGGTGCTTCTGGATCGCTATGGAAGCATAATGAAAAAATATGGAGTTCAAAAACTGCCCTCTCTATTTATTCTGAACCGTGAAGGCG
>JAEUSG010000827.1 GCA_016788315.1 Fibrobacterota bacterium
GTTCTCCCCCTTCTGAACAGTCCTGAACTGGATGAAAGGCGATACGGCATGCGGCACCGCGCAGGAATGGGACTTGCCGCTGAGTCTGATGCGATAGTTCTCATCGTTTCGGAAGAGAGCAGCCAGGTTTCTGTATGCTGCGGTAAAGATCTCATACGCGGTCTATCAAGAAAAGAGCTTCGAAATAAAATTGAATTTTATCTGAATGAGTCACAGATCACGACATGAAAGCGGACAAAAAGCGCATTCGCAGGATAGCTATATTCACACTGCTCTTCATACTTCTGTTTCTGGTTGCATCATTTTTTATTGATCCATACGGATTCAGAGATGCTAAATTAACCGATCTGGATTCAGCATCTTCTTCGAATGCTTCTGCTTCACTGACTGCCCTTCTCGCTGACTCGACAAAACGTGCACTAGATTCAATTGCACTTTCAAAAGAAATGCAATCCAGGAACAAAATGAACGGTGCACAATCTGACACACGGAAAAGCTACGATAAAGCGACTGGTAATAGCAGTTCTGACAGCGCCAATGACAGCAAAAAGAGAGCACCAGAAAGCATAACTGACATCTCCCCGCCTGTTCTATCGGCTGAACCAGGTCCGGGAATGTACAACTCTCCCATAAGAGCTGTTCTTAAGAGTTCGGAAAAAGGAATTATCCAGGTAAGAATTAACAAAAGCGAAGAATGGCAGAAATACAGCGAACCATTCAGCGTTACAGATGAACTTGAAATATTTGCACGGGCATTTGACGAAGAAGGGAATGTTTCAGAAACAATTCATCGTGCCTGGAAAATAAAGAAAGAGCCTTTCCCCTGCCCTGAAGGAATGGCTGCTGTAGATGGTAAGGGAATCCGGATTTGCATGGACAGGTTTGAGTGGCCTAATAAAAAAGGAGCTATCCCCGCTTCTTTTGTGAACTGGTACGCTGCAGGTGATTCATGCAGACAACTGGAGAAAAGACTATGCACTTCATCAGAATGGGAACTTGCCTGCGGAGGCACTGATTCCGACAACTACCCATATGGTGATTCCTACGAAACAAGGACATGTGTTACAGAGGAAGAGAGAGCGTACGAATCAGGAAAAAGAGAGGAATGCAGAAGTCCTTTCGGCATACACGATCTTTCCGGAAACCTGCGCGAGTGGACATCAACAATATCAGAAAAAAACAGCAACCACTATAAGGTGTACGGCGGATTCTGGGGAAACAGCGCCTCATCAAGATGCAACACAACTCAATACAGCTTTTTCCCCGAGAATAAGTTCACACACATCGGTTTCCGCTGTTGTAAAGACATTAAGTAAAGGCTATTTCAGATGAGCAGCCTAATACTTCACACAAGCAACACTTTAGAGTCTTTGGCTGATGATCTTTCCCGTTTGATTGCTATTCCTTCTGCGGCTCCTTTTGAAACCGAAACAATTATTGTACAAAGCTCCGGAATGGAGAAATGGCTAAGATTTCAAATAGCGGACAGACTTGGCGTTGCGGCGAATCTCGCCTTTCCTTTTCCAAATTCGTTTTTATCAAGCAGCTTCAAAAAAGTTCTTACAGAAACGCCTTTTGAAAAACACTTTGCACGCGATCCTCTCACCTGGAAGATATTCAAACTTCTCACAGAGAAAAGAGAACTGCTTGGAGAATCTGGTTTCAGCAGCTCTCTCGAAGATGACATTGATAGAATTAAACAGTATACGCTATCAGATATTTTAGCTGACCTTTTTGACCAGTACGCTATTTACAGACCTCAATGGATAGACGCCTGGCAAAGCGGGAAGAGTGCTGTTGATGGCGACTCGTGGCAGGCAGCCATTTACAGAGAGCTTTCTGCAGTATGCTGTGGAGAAACCAGACTCGCTGCTTTGAAAAATTTTGAGACAAAGCTTAGAACAGAGAAAAACGAATTTGATCTGCCAAAACGTATCTCTGTTTTTGGAATCTCATCACTGCCTCCATTCCACATAAGAGGATTGGAATTGCTTTCAATGGCTGTTGAGGTTCATATGTTCATACTTAACCCATGTCGTGAACACTGGTTCAATATCATGCCTGACACAACACAGGAAAAGATACGCCTTCTTTCACACGACGACGCGGTAATGCTTCATCTGGATGAAAGCAACTCGCTGCTTGGCAATTTCGGAACACAAGGAAGAGAATTCATATCAGCAATCCATCAATTAGCATCAGAAACCAGTGACAATTTTATTGAACCAGATAGAAATGCATTGCTGCCTGCAATACAGGACGACATTCTAAAACTGTCCAATGCATCAAAAGATAATAACCCATACAAAGTATCAAGGGATGACACTTCACTGCGCATACATGTATGCCACAGCACTTTCAGAGAGGTTCAAATCCTATACGATGCCCTTCTTGACCGGTTTAACAAAGATGCAACGCTTCTGCCGCGTGAAATAATTGTAATGGCGCCGGACATTGAGAAATATGCATCAGCAGTAAATGCTGTTTTTGGAAACCCTCAAAACGACTCTTTAAGAATACCATTCAGCATTGCGGACAGTAGCGACGCTGCAGGAAGCAGTTATGCTGATGCATTTTCCAAACTTCTCCATTTACAGGAAAAGAGATTAACTGCTAATGAGATTATTGACCTGTTAACAAACAGATCTATTGCTTCCCATTTTGCCATTACAGATACCGATATCCAGACAATTAAAAAGTGGTTTACTGAACTAAATACATCATGGGGTTTGGATGCTGATCACAAAGCGGAACTGTCACTGCCTACAGAAGATTTTCACACTCTTGCAGCAGCATCTGAAAGACTTCTGCTCGGATATTTGCTGCCGCATAATAGAGAAGACGAAGCTTTCGACCGTTTCCCTTTTAATCGAATTGAGGGAGAACAGGCTGAACTTGCAGGCAGACTCACCTCTCTTTTCAGCACAATAAAAACAGCAAGAAAGACATTATCAGAAAACTATTCGGCTGAAGAGTGGACAGTAAAACTGGAAGAGCTAATGAACAACTGGGCAACTGCTGAAGAAGAGGACACAAATGCTATCATCAACTCAGCACTTGACACATTAAAAAAGAGCAGTATAAGTGCTGAATTCACAGAAAAGCTTCCACTCCAGATCATTCGAAAGCACCTTACTGATAGAATTTCCAGAACTGCATCAAGCAAAGGTTTCCTTTCCAGCGGAGTCACTTTCTGCTCTATGCTGCCTATGCGCTGCATACCATTTAAAGGCATTGCGCTTCTTGGTATGGACAGCTCATACCCGAGAGAAAGCTTTCCCGTTAGTTTCGATCTGATGCGGACTGCCGGTTCACGAAAAACAGGGGACAGATCTAGAGACCTTGATGATAGATATATTTTCCTTGAAACTTTAATTTCTGCACGCAAATGGCTTCACATAAGCTATGTAGGCAAAAACATTGAAAACAATTCGGTACTCTCTCCATCTCCTCTCATAAACGATCTTTCAGACTTTATTCTTTCAAACACACAGCAGGATAAAAAAGAGGCCGAAAAGATACTGTTCATTCATCATCCGCTCCATTTTTACAGCTCTGAATACTTTACAAATCCTGATTTACCTAAAACCTACTCACCTGCAGCCGCATCCGTAGTAGCTTCTGCAAAATCAGACAACAGAATCAAGCCTGAACGATACATTACTGAACCGCTGTCTGAGCCTGATACAGGCAAATTATTGCAAATTACACCCGAGGAATTCATCTCTCCTTTTCTTAACAGCGCCCGCTTCTTTATGGAGAAAGCGCTAAACATCAGATTTGACAAAGGTGTACAGCCGCTTCAGGATCACGAACCTTTTTATGTAAATTCAAAAACAAGCGCTTCTGTTAAACGGACATTAATTGGCTGCACTGATGTTGAAAGCAGAAAAAAACTATTCAGAAAAAGTCTTCTCTCTGCGGAACTGCCTCCATCAAACATGGCTGAATATTCATGGGGTGAACTATCTCTAGATGCAGAAGAGATTATTAAGGCAAGCACGCAGCTCCTCGAATCTGACAAACCATCGCTGTATAATATTGATATTTTGCTTACTACGACGCACATTAAAGGGACAATTAGGGCATACCAGGGCATTGATGGTTACGTATTCATAAACCCGGTAAAAGCAACAGCATCTTTGAAGTTTATTACATGGATAAACCATCTTATGCTGAACAAAATGTCTGGATCAAGCGAAACATCACTAATAGATAAAGAGGTGAAGACAACGACATTCACACCAGTTGAGACACCACTGGAAATACTTCGTGTGATTGAAAAAACATTTCTGAAGGCATATTCTGAACCGCTTCCATTCACACCAGAAGCTTCGCTCAAGTTTGTTGAAGAGTTCAAGAAAAACCCCTCTTTAAAACGGTCACTGGATTTAGCAGCAGACCTTATTAATCCATTCGAAGATCCCTATATCAAACATGTCTGGCTTAGAAACAACATGACTGATCATCAACTCTTTCCTTCCTTGGCTGAATCCCTGCTTAGCCCGATGATTCAAGGGATAAAAGCAAAATGAAACCGCTTGATCTTTACGCGTTACCGCTTAGCGGAACAAATCTTATAGAGGCTAGCGCCGGTACAGGAAAAACCTGGACACTTACCCGTCTCTTTCTCCGTCTGATTGTAGAGAATGAATTTCCAGTCGACTCCATTCTTGTCATGACATTCACTAACGCCGCGGCCCACGAACTTCGCCATCGAATTAGAGGTGCACTGAATCTGGCAATTGAAGGAATCGATCCGGATCTTAATGCATATATTGACAGACATGGAAGAGATAAATCGCTTCTGCGTCTCAAGCTGGCACTGCACCGTTTTGATACTGCACCAATTCATACTATTCATGCATTTGCGTCATCAGTCCTGGCCTCCTATGCACTGGAAAGCGGCCAACCGGCAGGTCTCAAACTGGCTCAGGGTAAAGAGGAGAAGGAGCTCTTAGACATTGCTGCAGCAGACTGGTGGCGAATCAATATTGCTACACTGCCGACAGCCTGGCTCAAATTTCTTGGTGCTCCGCAACCTGATATTTTCCGCACCACATCAAAAGAGGCCTCTCCATTTACTATACTCTACCCAGATATCAGCGGAGAAAATCCTGACTGGGAACAAATTGGTATCGACGCTGAAAATTTATTTACCTCATTCAAAAAGAGTTGGAACGATGAGCGAACTGAATTCTACGAATACCTCTGCGACGTAAAAATCTTTAAGGGCAATAAAGTCAGAGCCAGTTACGCTGATGGCTGGTTTGCAGAAACAGATAATTTTTGTTCTATCGACTCAATATTTAGCATCGATGCTCTGCCCGCTTCCTTTACCAAAATCTGCAGATCCAATTTGGAAATATCAATTAAAAACGGATCTGCTTTAAGAGAGTTTAGAACTATAGAAAAAATAGACAAACTCACAGAATCTTTTGCTAATCTCCGCTCAAGAATGGTCCACCTGAAAACAAAAGCGACAGAAGACATAAGAAGAATATTCAACGAGATGAAACGTAAGCAGGGGTTGACAACGTTTGACGATCTGCTTACAAATGTCTATTCAGGCCTATCAGGTAAGTTGCTAAAAAATGCATTAACAAAAAAATACAAAGCAGCACTCATTGATGAGTTCCAGGATACAGATCCCATTCAGCTTAAAATCATAAACACCCTTTTCGGCACGGTAGAAAGGCCGTTGATTTTAATTGGAGATCCAAAACAGGCTATTTACCAGTTCCGAGGTGCAGATCTTCATACCTATATACAGGCAACGCAGAGCCTTCCTGAAGAGTCAAAACTTACAATAAGCACAAACTACAGATCTGACATTCGTATGGTAGAAGGGGTAAATGCTCTTTTCTCCGACACAAGAATAACAAACCCTTTTATTATCGAAGGACTTAAATATCACAAGATAGAAGCTGACACCAGAAGTGAAGAAAACAGAAAGTTTACAGTAAACGGAAAAGACAGTTCAGGCATAACACTTCTTGAACTTGTATCAAACGACGGCAAACAAATCGGCATTAGCGATGCCCGAAAGAGAATATCATCAGCCACCGCCTTTGCCATCGCTTCAATACTCAGCGACTCTGCAACCGGCAGAATTTCTGTGTGCGGCAGAGCAGTTAAACCATCCGATATCGCTGTATTAACAAGGAAAAATGATGAAGCAGAGCAGATCCGAGAGGAGCTGGCACTTCTAAATATCCCTGCTATTACTGATGCTGAAAAAGATCTATTTATGTCTGATGAAGCTTTTGAATTGCGCCTTTTTATGGCAGCAGTGATAGACTTCAGAAGCAGGAATTCAGTTATTCCATTTATGCTGTCACATTGGGGCGGATTTAAACCGAATGACATTTTAGCCTTTGAAGATGACAGCACTGAATTCACAAGACAGACATCCTTACTTAAAGAGATTAAAGAGATCTGGGAAACAGATGGTTTTGCAGGAGCATTTGAACATTTCTGTCGGGGCAGCGGATTACGGGAAAGGCTTATCAAGTATGAGACAGGCGAAAGAGCCGTTACAAATATCTCTCATCTTTCTGAAGTTCTATCTGAAGTTGAAGCAAGAGACTCATTAAAACCTCATACACTTCTCTCCTTTCTTGACAATTCAATGAATACTGAAACTCTCGGCAGAGAGATTTACCAGCAGAGGCTGGAACGGGATGACAATGCAGTTACAGTGCAGACAATACACAGAAGTAAAGGACTGGAATACCCGATTGTATTCTCTCCATTTCTTTGGTCAGCCGGGAAAGGGCCAAGAGCGCCCTTTGTATTTCACGATGATAAAGGAAACAGAGTACTTGGAATAGATAACGATGATACTGCATTAGGAGCGGCAACATTGGAGTCGAGGGCAGAAGGTGTCCGCCTTCTCTACGTAGCTCTTACGCGAGCCAAATGCGTCTCTTTTGTGGTGTTCGGTAATATCCGCGATATCGACAAATCACCAATCGGCCACATCCTGCCGCAAGACTCACAGAATGCCCCCTTATTATCTTCATTGACAATACGTCCTTTACCTGAAAAAACCAGAGAACCTCTGCCTGCTTCATATGAAGAAATATGCGAATACAAGCCGGAGATTCTTTCCAGAGCAATCAACAGGGATTTCACTGTATCCAGCTTCTCTTCATTAACCCGCTCACATCATGAAGAGGGATTTATCACCAATCCTGCTTTGAAAGCTGCAGCAAATGATGAGCAAACTATTTTTACCTTTCCTAAGGGTAAAGAAGCTGGATCCTGCATTCATAAGTTCTTTGAAACTATTGACTTTTCACTACATGATACAAAAGCACTTATAGAACCTGCTGAAGCCGCTCTACTAAAATACAGGTTAGATATTAAGTGGAGCACCACGCTGACAAAGCTTGCAGATGAAGTACTGAGCAGCAACTTGACTTCACAAAAAGACACTTTTACGCTTTCACAAATTGCACCGAATGAGAGACTTGCAGAACTGCAGTTTCACCTCCCGATCAGTAATCTTACGATGGATAAACTCTCTGCTGTACTCCCGTTTACTGACAAACTAACCTTTGATAAAGTTTGCGGTTATCTTAACGGATTTATCGATCTTATTTTCACACACAACGGCTACTACTACATTTTGGACTGGAAATCTAATCACCTTGGAATGTCTTCTGAGGACTACTCTTCGAAGGCACTGGAAGAGGCAATGGTTAACAATGCCTACAAACTGCAGTATCATCTTTACATAGCTGCATTAAACCGATATCTTAAAACCAGAGTTAGCGGCTACACCTACGACAACAATTTCGGAGGAGTTTTCTATCTGTTTGTCCGAGGTATGCGTGCAGACAGACAAAACAATCACAGCATTTATTTTGACAGACCTCACAATGTGAAAATTGAAAAACTTGACGCTCTTTTCGGAGGTGCGAATGCTCGATAATATCTTCACTCCTCTGGACGAACATCTATCATTACTAGCAGCTAAACTGGATAAGGGTGCGTCATCTCTCCTGCCTCAAATTGTAAAAAGGCTTTCAGCAGAAGTAAGAGATGGTTCCTCATGCATTGACCTTTCTGAATCTATAGATACAGTAAACGATCTTAAAAAATCCTCCATAGTCGGCAATCCTGGTGATGATCTGCCATTCATACTAACCGAAGATTCTCTGCTATATTTAGGGCGTTATTATCATTATGAATGTGTATTATCAGAATTGCTGAATAAGATGGCTTCAATATCTTTTCCGAAAGATTCTGACACAACCTTAGAAACAATCAAAGATCCTGAGCAAAAACTGGCCGTACAAACTGCACTTACAAAGAGATTGACAATAATAAGCGGCGGACCTGGTACAGGTAAGACATGGACTGCTGCTCAGATAATAATAGCCCTTCTAAAAACTGGTGTTTCAAAAGTTGCCGTTGCAGCGCCAACCGGAAAAGCCGCAAACAGGCTGAACGAATCACTGCAGAAAACCATACCATCAGAACTGCCTGAAACAATATCGACTATTCATAAGCTTCTTGGAATTAGAATGGACGGTTCAACCCGTTATCATGAAACAAACAAGCTGCCATACAACTCAGTTATTATTGATGAAGCATCGATGGTTGACCTG
>JAEUSG010000828.1 GCA_016788315.1 Fibrobacterota bacterium
CTTGGCGGAGTTTTCGGATATGTTGACTTAGCGCGTGACAGGGCTGCGAAAACAGGGGCGCACCCGAAAATCGGCGAACTTCTCGACAAAACAATGTCGGCCTTGGATATGGCACGCGAACTCTCCAGTCAGCTCCTTACATTTGCAAAGGGCGGCAGCCCCGTAAGAAAATCCGCATCGATTTCTGAACTTATTAAAGAATCAGTAAGTTTTGCACTTTCGGGCACTAACATTGCCAAGCAGATTATTGTTCCTGAAAATCTCTGGACCGGCAGCATCGATACAGGTCAAATCGGGCAGGTATTAAACAATCTTCTTGTGAATGCAATGCAAGCGATGCCAAATGGCGGTTCACTTACGATAAAAGCTGAAAATGTTACTGTTTCAGCAGGTTCACGGATTGTTCTGACCGAAGGAAAATATGTAAAAATTGACATCAAAGATTCCGGTACAGGAATTTCTCCTGACCATATCAATCGCATTTTTGAACCTTTCTTTACAACTAAGAAAGAGGGTTCCGGTATGGGTCTCTCAATCTGCTATTCTATAATAAAAAAACATGGCGGACATATAACTGTAGAATCGATTCCAGACGGAGGAACAACCTTTACTTTATTCTTGCCGGCTGAAGATAGACAGATAGTGCAGACAATACATGCAGTCGACGGAAAGAGTGTTTCTGATATTAGAAGAATTTTGGTTCTAGATGATGAAAGCTATGTTCTTGACATGATATCAATGTTTCTTAAAGATTTGGAAATAGAACACACTCTTTGCCAAAAAAGTGAAGAGGCGATAGAACTTTTCAGCAAAGCATTTGAGAACGACCACCCATTTGATGCTGTACTTCTTGACATGACAATCAAGGGAGGTATGGGTGGCGACAAAGTTATGGAGGAATTGTTACGCTTGAACCCGAAATTGAAAGGTATTGCCATGAGCGGTTATGCAAATAATCTTGTCATGGCTGATCCGGTAAAATTCGGATTCAAAACAAGCATCCGCAAACCATTTACAATCAATGATTTTAGCCGGATTCTTTCGACTTTATAATTCAAACATGTTGTCAAATCACGAACAAAAAGCGGAATCATTTCTCACAATTGCAAATGATTTTCAACTTGGGAATCTTGTTACAGAACAGCCGCACCCCTTGACGACCTCACTCTCTGAACTTGCAGACAACAACCTGACAGAAGCATACTATAAGCTTAAAGAAGTTGATCTCCTCGCTCTTAAAATAATACCTGATAATATTAAAACGATTACGGAGATGGCCCAAAGCATCCGCAGAGTAATCGACAAGGGCGGAAGAATTTTTCTTTGCGGTTGCGGCGCCACAGGCAGACTCTCCCTCGTATGTGAAACGCTTTGGCGCAATGAGCACATCCATGATGCTCTTGCAGATAAGGTCATTGGCTTTATGGCAGGAGGAGATGCAGCTTTAATCCGATCCATTGAAAACTTTGAAGACCACCCGGACTATGGCGAACGGCAGCTGAAGGATTTAGGATTTCACGAAGGCGACCTTTTTATCGGCTGCACTGAAGGAGGTGAGACCCCATTTGTTATTGGTGCACTTGAAGCAGCTTTTACCATGTCTTCCCGTCAACACTATTTTCTATACTGTAATCCGGATATTCTGCTTTGCAGAATTGCGTCCAGATCTGCAAGAGTTATCAATAACACAAAGATCAACAAAATCAATCTTACATGCGGTCCGATGGCTGTGACTGGCAGCACACGAATGCAGGCAAGTACTGTTCTCATGGCCGCGCTTGGTTATGCTCTGCACAATTTCAGGACACCTGAAAAAATTCTTTCAGACATTACAATGCTCTTTCAAGTAATGAGCCAAACAAACAGCTCTATGATTTCTCCTTTAACAGAATCGGAATCTGATCTGTATGCAGACAAAAAAAGAATTCTATATGAAACTTCAGACGATCTTGCCATTTCCATTTTAACAGATACAACTGAACGTTCACCGACATTCAGTATGATTCCTTTTGAAAACAGACTGTCACCTTCAGATCCTGCTTCACTATGCTATCTCTATATGCCGTCAGAAATTGACAGCATAAGTGCCTGGAATAAGCTTCTATCAAGGACTCCACGTGCTCTCGAGTGGCCAGAAATAAATGGCATAGCTTCAATGGATCGGCTTCTTGGTTTTGATTTTAGCGGCAGCCTTTCAAACAGAGGACATGCACTTTTCAAAATCTTCCGCCGAGAAAACTCTCTTATTTTTTCTCTCAGCGGCAGAGAGATAACATTCTTCATACCCTCACTTCCGCCA
>JAEUSG010000004.1 GCA_016788315.1 Fibrobacterota bacterium
ATCCACTCACCATTTCCATAACTAAAACCGGTCCTTTTTTAACATTTACCGTTAACGATAGAATTGTTTTTCAGTTTATTGATGAAGCAACAGACAATGATGATCTGAAAGGCTTCGGCCTTCGGTTCCGCGGGAAAAGCAAATTTACTTCTTACAAGGTCAGTACCCGCAGCTGTGGACTCAAAAAGGAACAGCTGGTATTAAATTCTGATACAATCACCCTAACCCATCTGCCGAATCGAAAGTTCGCAATAGAGGTCATTTATGTTGAGATCTGGGATACTCCGGGGCTTCCCGAAATTTCTGAGGCATTTATTGTAAAAGATGTTACTGAACTTAAAGAAGTTGAGCACGAAAAAGATCTCTTTAAAAACAGGTATAATGCATTGAAGAAGCAGGACTATCATGGATTTGTCTTCAGCAACAAAGAGATCGGCAACATAATTGAGCAGCTTGATAATTTTGCAGATTCAAAAGCCAGTATTCTCATTCATGGACCAACCGGGACAGGAAAAGGGGTTCTTGCGAATGCCATACACCACCGCAGCAGCCGGAAAAATGGCCCATTTATAAGAGTTGATTGTGCTTCAATCCCGCAATCACTGATGGAAAGAGAGCTGTTCGGCCATGAGAAGGGAGCCTTTACGGGCGCCTTTGCTCAAAGCCCCGGCAAGTTTGAATCTGCAGACAAAGGAACACTTTTTCTTGATGAGATTGGCAATATTGATCCTGCAACACAGGCAAAACTTTTAGGCTTTCTGGAAGATCATACTTTCTGCAGAATAGGCGGTACTACACCAATCAAAGTTGATGTGCGAATTATTGCTGCAACAAATGCAGATCTTTCATCCATGATGCGAGCCAAAACATTCAGAGAGGATCTTTATTACCGGCTTCGCGTATTTGACATCTCTCTACCCGCGTTAAGGGATCGTAAAGATGACATTCCCCTACTTGTAGACCATTTTATAAAAGAGATTAACAGAAAGTATAAACTTGCCGTTTCCAGCATTGAACCGGAAACAATGGAATCTCTAATGGGTAACGATTGGCCAGGAAATGTACGAGAACTATACAATTCGATATTAAATCTCGCCCTTAGTGCCCGACAGGGCGTAATATCGGGCAACGCATCAGCAATCAAACAAAAAGAGAGCACTAACCATAAGCGCGTTTTCATTCCCGACACCGTCCGACATGACAGAATAATCGATCTTGCAAAGAAAAATAGATTCATTTCTGCTAAAGATTGCATGCATGAAATAAAAGTCTCACTACCCACTGTAAAGCGTGATTTAAAAGCACTTACAGAAAAAGGCGTTTTAACAAAACAGGGAAATGGACCATCTGTCAGATATAAAATTAATTGACTAATAAAAATAAATACTTGACAAGCATTCAGTCGCTTATTATATTAGCATGCAATTATGAGGAAAAACCGATGACCGCCCATATTCTAAAAACCTACATGTCACATTTTGACAGAGTCCTATGGGGGCGTCCACCGGTCTTATAATCTAACCATTTATTGATTATTATTTAAAAGACCGGGTAGCAAAAACTCCCCGGTCTTTTTGTTTTATGGTCCCCAAAACAGAGAAAAACATGAAAAAAGAAGAAAAACAATCAACAATCACAATAATTAAACAGCTATTTGGCCACTTCAGAAATACAAAAATGCGTTTTGCAATTGTGCTGTTTCTTGTTCTTACTGCGAATATTCTTGAGCTTATTAAGCCAACAATTATCGGCAGAATAATTGATAATATTACATTAGCATCATCAATGCCGGAAAAAATGGCTCAAGCTGCTTTACTTGGTAGCCTTGCATATTTCGGCGCATCGTTGGGCGCTGCATTGATAAATGTACTTTTTGGAATTCTCCGGATAAGATTGGAACAGGATATTGTCAGCGATTTACGTAACAGAATTTTCACTAAAATTCAGTCGCTAAGTCACAAATATCACGACAATCACCATTCCGGCGGCATAATTACAAAAGCAACCAGAGACATCGACCATGTTAGGGCTTTCTTTGGAGATATCTCTTTTGACATCTTCAACTTCTCAGTTATTACAATTGGTGCTTTTATAGTTTTCATGAATATAAACTGGAAATTGGCCATAGCATGTTATGCGTTATTGATCCCGACAATACTCCTTATATACCGCGCGGGCAGAAAACTACGCGACCTCTTTAAGGCCGCAGACGATGAGTATGATGGAGTTACTGAAATTTTACGTGAAAACATAACCGGCATTAGAGTAGTACGTGCATTCGGTAAAGAGCACATGGAGATAGGTAAGTTTGACGCAAAAGTTAACAGCTTTTTCGGCAAAGTTATGCATTCTGTAAAACTCTTTTCATTTTATCTGCCAATGGCATTCAACCTATTCGGGCTCAGTGCCCCTGTTGTTCTGCTGTATGGCGGTTATATGGCAATTAACGGCCAAATAACTTTAGGAGAACTTACATCATGTATGTTCTACCTATCAATCATTATGCGCAAAATGCGAATGATCAATAAGATGGTCGATCGTACACAGAATGCAGTCGCCAGTACGGACAGGTTGAATCAGATACTTAATGCAGAAAGCGACATTCTGGATAATGGAAAGACAATAATTTCAAATGCAAAAGGAAGAATTGAATTCAAGGGTGTTACATTCGGATACGACAAGAATAAACCCATCCTTAATAATGTCAATGTTGTTGCAGAACCGGGTGAAACTGTAGCATTTGTAGGACCTACCGGTTCAGGCAAATCGACTGCCGCAATGCTCATCCCCCGTTTCTTTGACGTTGCAGGCGGAACTATTACGATAGACGGTGTTGATATCAGAGAGATGCCTCTTTGTCACCTACGCTCTACAGTCGGCTTTGTTTTTCAGGATCCGTTTCTCTTTTCTGACACTATTCGTGCCAATATTGCATACGGCAGATGTGATGCAACCATGGAAGATGTCATTACGGCTGCAAAAGAGGCTCGCATACATGATTACATTATGACCTTGAAAGATGGCTATGACACAATTATTGGTGAGAGAGGTATCAATTTAAGCGGAGGTCAGAAACAGCGGCTTACAATTGCCAGGGCACTTATTTACAATCCTCCTATTCTTGTTTTTGATGACTGCACTTCGAGTCTTGATGCTGTTACAGAGAAGGGTATCAGAGATGCCATGACAACTGCAGCCGGAAAACGGACGCGGATAATTATAGCGCAAAGAATATCGACAATACGACGTGCTGATAAAATTGCCGTATTCAATCATGGTTCAATTATTCAGTCCGGCACACACAATGAACTTATCGGGATTGAAGGTGTTTACCGTGAGCTCTTCCTGGGCCAATCTTTTACAGCTCCGGTTAACGAAAGGAAAAACTAATGTCAGATTTAAGAATTGAAGAGGAGTTTGCTCAGAAGAGTCTTGACCGTAAGACCCTTAGTAAGCTGCTTGCATTTTTAAAACCATACAGAAAACCTTATGCGGTTGTACTTATATTGGAAATACTTTGGGTTGCCCTTATTCTTGCCGGTCCGATTGTTGTTCAGAAAACTATTGACAATTATATACCAAACAAGAATCTGAAACTGCTTGTTGCTGCCTGCTCAATATATGCCTCATTCTATTTTTTCAGATGGATTATCGAAATAGCACAAATCAGAATGAATATCAGATCCGGTAAATCGTTTCTAAATGATTTACGCAAGGCGATATTCAGCCATTTGCAGAAACTATCCATGAATTATTATGACAGAACAAAGCATGGACGGATTATTGCAAGGGCAGACAGAGACGTTGATCAGCTCGAATATCCTTTCGTATGGGGACCGGTAATCATTCTAAGCTCTAGCCTTAGCCTTATTATGTCCAGCTTTATAATGGCTAAATACAGTCTAAAGCTATTCGGTATGACGCTGCTTCTGATCCCTATAATGGCTATAGCGACAAACATATTTCGTAAAAAGGGAATGCAGGCACACCGAAGAGTTAGAGAGTCTCTGTCCAACATTACAGCCAACCTTGCCGAAAATATTTCCGGAGTTCGTGTTGCCCAGGCTTTCTGCCGTGAGAAGATAAACTGCAGCCGTTTTCGCGATATTGTAAACACGCACAGAAACAATGTGGTTCACTCCTCTGTTGTCTGGAACCTCTATTTTCCGATTATTATGATACTTCACGGATTGTCTGTTACAATAACAATCATCTACGGAGGCCATTTAATTGGAGAAGGTGAATTAACAATTGGAAAGATGAGTGCGTTCATAATGTATTCCGGTATGTTTTTCGGCCCGATACTTGAACTATCTGATTTATATAATGGTATGCTTTCCGGTGCATCAGCTGCTGAGAGAATCTTCCTCCTTCTCGACACCGAACCTTCGGTGCAAAACAGAGCTGATGCCCGGGATGCAGACCATCTTTCCGGTCGTGTAAACTTCACCAACGTGAACTTTAAATACAAGGATGACGGTCCGAGCATTCTTGAGAACATAAACTTCTCTATACGCCCCGGCGAGACAGTTGCTCTTGTCGGTGAAACCGGAGCAGGCAAGACCTCTATTGCAGGGCTACTCGCCCGCTTTTACGAGGCGACATCTGGTACAGTGGCTATTGATGACAGGCCTATAGATGAGTTGAAGATGGAATCTTTGCATGCACATATGGGTATAGTGTTGCAGGAGAACTTTCTCTTCTCAGGATCTGTATTGGAAAACCTAAGGTTCGGACGGCCTGAAGCAACAAATGAGGAGATTTACGAAACTGCAATGCAGCTTGGAACACATGAGATATTCAGCGCTCTGTCTGACGGTTATAATACTATCATTAAGGAGCAGGGAAAGGGTCTTAGTCTCGGTGAGCGTCAGCTGATTTGCTTTACCAGAGCCTTTGTTGCCGACCCAAGAATTCTCATTTTGGACGAGGCAACCAGTGCGGTTGACTCGAAAACAGAGAAAATTCTGCAGTCTGCACTTGAGAAACTTCTTAAAAACCGTACCTCTCTTGTAATTGCGCACAGACTTTCCACGATCAAAAGCGCAAACAGAATCCTTGTTCTTGAGAAGGGACGCGTTGTTGAAGAGGGTTCTCACGAAGAGCTGATTTCCAAAAAAGGAAGCTATTACTCCATGTATGAGGAGTATATAGCATAATCCTTCAAAAGCCATCAGATTCGGTTGCAGAACGGGGTGCTGAAAACGTATCTTTCTCCTCTATTTGTTCTTTGGTATTTAATATTACGGAGAGGTGTCCGAGTGGTTTAAGGAGCTCGACTGGAAATCGTGTGTACTACAAAATGGTACCGTGGGTTCAAATCCCACCCTCTCCGCATTTTTTCTTACGGCAAATCGGTCAGGACCTGCGCAAGGTCAGATTGTGAAGTCCGCCAGGTTCGGAAGGAAGCAACGGTAAGCAGACCCTGGTCTGTGCCGCAGCCATCCTGATCGTTTTGCCTTAAGATTACATCAACCCCTTCGAAGCAATAACTAATGTCATATCTTGTACTTGCCCGAAAATGGCGTCCGCAGACTTTTGATGACCTTGTAGGTCAAAAACATATCGGCCGTACGCTTGAAAAGGCGATAGCCACAGGCAGAGTCCACCACGCATTTCTTTTCACAGGAACCAGAGGCGTTGGCAAAACAACTTCAGCTAGAATTCTCGCCATGGCTCTTAACTGCGAAAAGGGCCCTACTGCAAACCCATGCGGAGTTTGCGGTTCCTGCAAACAGATTAAGAGTGGCTCAGGTCTCGACGTGATGGAAATCGACGGTGCCAGCAACCGTGGTATCGACGACATCAGAAACCTGCGCGAACAGATATCCTATACACCTGCCGGCGGCAAGTTCAGAATTGTTATCATCGACGAAGTTCACATGCTTACCAAGGAGGCCTTTAACGCCCTCCTAAAGAGCCTTGAAGAACCGCCACCCAATTTCATTTTCATATTTGCCACAACAGATCCTAACAAGGTCCCTGAAACGATACTTTCACGCATTCAGCGCTATGATTTCAAGCGAATTTCAGCTGAAGATATTTTCGACAGACTTAAATATATCTGCACCGAAGAAAAAATCGGCTTCGAAGAACCTGCTTTGCGCTTTGTTGCCCAGAAGGCAAACGGATCCAGGCGTGATGCGCTGACACTTCTGGACCAGGTAATACCTTTCTGTAAAGACGGCATCACTATCGCTGAGCTTAAGCCGGTACTTGGACTCCTGGATCAATCATTGTTTATTGAACTCTTCAACAGCATTCAGGAAAAAAATGAAGCTGAACTGCTGCAGAAAACTACATCTGTTCTGGCCGAAGGAATAGATCTTGGAGAACTGGCAAACGGTCTTACAGAACATGTACGCAACCTGCTTCTGTCAAAAATTCCAAATATAAGCCGTGACGTTCTCCTGTTGTCTGAAGCTGAAACGAAAGCATGCGCACAGCAGGCAGCCAAATTCGAAGCTGCCGACCTGCTACGTATTTCAGATCTTCTTTCATCGTTAACAATGCGATTGACCAGAAGCCCGATGCCTAGATTTGAACTGGAAGCCGCGCTTCTTAAGATGGCTAGACTCGATAAAGCTGTAGATATAGCAAAACTTCTAGACGGTTCTTTCTCGTCTGACAGCAAAAAAAAAACTGAATACGCTCCCCCACAGCCACTGACGCAGCCTACTAATATTCCACTACCGCCTGAACCACCTGAAATGGAAGCACCGGAAAAAGTATCGAGTGAACCGCTCAACCTCTCACCTACAGCAATGGCATCAGATTGGAAGCTTGTTATTCGAACACTTTCCGGCGACCTTATGCAGATAGGTACATTTCTCTCTCTATCCAACGTCAGTCATGCTGATGACAGAGAAATTCATATAATGCTCCCGCCGAACCACAAATTTCAGCATTCGCAGCTTTCCTCTTCTGACAACACGAGAAAGATTGAAGAGTGGTTTAAAAAGAAAATGAATTACCATGGCAGAGTACTAATTAAACTTACTCCTGAATCAGGCAGCGCAGGCGCTACGGGCGGACAGCAACAGTCAGGACCTGTCATAAGCATACAGAAAAAAACATCGATTAACGACGCAATAAAGAAAGAGCCGATTATTGGCTCAATACTTGACGAATTCGAAGGCGAAGTAATAGGCTAAAAGCAAAAGGAGTTTCATATGGCAATGGGCATGCAGGATCTCATGAAAAAAGCGCAGAAGATGCAGCGTGATATGCTTAAGGCACAGGATGCGCTTGCTTCCCAGGAATTTGAAGGCACCGCAGGCGGCGGACAGGTTGTTGTAAAAATGAACGGACACTCAGACCTTCTCTCTGTCAGACTCAAAAAAGAGGTAGTAGATCCTAACGATGTAGAAATGCTTGAGGACCTTATTCTTGCAGCATATAGAAATGCCAAAGAGAAAACAACCGCAGCATCTGAAGCACTCATGGGCGGCCTTACCGGCGGAATGAAAATACCCGGTCTGATGTAATTCTTATGGAGCTGACAGCTGAAGCAGTCCGTGTCCTGATAGATGAATTTGCGCGGCTGCCGGGCATTGGCAGAAAAAGCGCAGCACGACTCGCATATCATATTCTCAGAAGTCCGTCAGAAGAGGCTCTACTTCTTTCTCAAGCAATCAAGACGGTTAAAGAACGTATTCGTGAATGTTCAATCTGCTTTAACTATGCTGAAGCGGAACTATGCCCCGTTTGTGCATCACAAAATCGTGACACATCTGTCATCTGTGTTGTGGAAAAACCGGCTGACATTATTATGATTGAACGTTCCGGCAGCTTTAAGGGACGTTATCATGTCCTTGGAGGCGCACTCTCTCCCATCGACGGAATAACGCCGGAAAAGCTGAACATCAATGCACTTCTTAACCGTATTGACAAACCAGGCTTTGAAGTAATTTTGTCAACTGGAACAAGTACTGAAGGCGAACATACCGCTCTCTATCTTGTAAAACTGCTTAAAGCAAAAGGGGCAAAGGTGAGTCGTATAGCACGCGGACTCCCGGCTGGCTCAGATCTGCAATACATGGATGAAATTACAATGCTTCGTGCAATGGAAGGCAGAGTTGAGATATGAAAACTTTCTGGTACGCAATTGGCACTTTTTTTTACAGCGGGCGATTCCCTTTTGCCCCGGGGACTGCCGGTTCCTTTGCATCTCTCCTGCTGCTTATCCCCTTTTCTCTCATTCTCACACCGGCTATGTTTGCCGTAGTGCAGTCTGCCGGTATTGCTTTCTTTATTGCCTTTGGTATTCCTGCTGCAACTTACATAGAAAAGAAAGAGAGTAAAGAAGATCCTTCGATAGTTGTAATCGATGAAGCAGCTGGTCAATGGATAACATTTCTATTCGTACCGCTTCAGCTCCTTGCGGAAAAGCCATGGCTTTGGGTGGTTGGCTTTCTACTCTTCAGATTGCTTGACATATTAAAACCAGTTCCAGTAAGCACACTGGAAAAACTGCCGGCCGGACTCGGAATTATGATGGACGATGTTATGGCCGGTATTTATGGATGTATCTGCATCAACCTACTTATTTACTTTTTGTAAAACATATGAAAACAATAACAGCCCGTTTGCTAATGGTCGGAAACGAACTTCTTTCCGGCAAGACTATTGACACCAATGCCGCAATGGCCGCCCGTGCACTCACTGATATCGGCGTTGAAGTAACATCTAAAGAGACGTTGCCTGACATTCTTGAACCGATAGTATCGGCGATAAAGAGAACAAAAGAGGATATTCTCCTGATCTCCGGAGGTCTGGGGCCAACTTCTGACGACTTGACACGCAGCGCAATTGCCAAAGCCTTTAATGTAAAATTGAAAAGAGATGAAGCACAAATGAAAAGGCTTGAAGACTTTTTTACAAAAGTCAAACGCCCATTTGCAGCATGCAACTATGTCCAGGCCGATGTTCCCGCAGGATTTACAGCTATTAATAACGATTTTGGTACTGCCCCGGCATTATTCAAAAAGAAGCCATTTGTCTTTGCTTTACCAGGCGTTCCAAGAGAGCTTGAAGGGTTGTTAGCCAAAGTTGTTATTCCTGCAATAAAGAAGAATTTCAAAGTGCCAGAGCTTTATACTGAGGAAGTCCGCACAACAGGAATTGGAGAATCTCTTCTCTTTGAAAAAATAGGCTATTTAACTGACACCAAAGGGGTCACATTCGGTTCTCTGCCGGAAATTCAGGGAGTTATCCTGAGGTTTTCCGGACGGGACAAGAAAACTGTAAAAGCAGTGGCTGATAAAGTCCGTAAAAGATGTTCAGATTTTGTTTATGGAGGCTACGGCGAAACAATTGCCGGTGTGCTTCAAAATATATTCTTAAAACGTAAAGAAAGCGCCGCTTTTGCAGAAAGCTGCACCGGCGGCATGATGTCATCCCGAATAGTATCCATCCCCGGCAGTTCTGAGTGGTTTAAAGGCAGTGCCGTTACGTACAGCAATAGTGCCAAACAGAAGTTGCTTGGCGTAAAGGCAAAGACACTCTCCTCAAAAGGAGCTGTCAGCGAAGAGACTGTTTTGGAGATGGCTAACGGTGCATTAAAAGCATTTTCTTCTGACTGGTCGGTTGCCATAAGCGGCATCGCCGGCCCAACAGGCGGTACAACTGAAAAGCCGGTCGGCACTGTTTGCATAGCAGTATGTGGACCGAACACACAAAAGAGCACTACCCTCAAACTTTTCGGTGGCCGTGATGCTGTTAGAGAACGGGCAACTGCTGCTGCACTTTTTATGCTCTACAAAGAGACAACCACTAAGAAATGATCATCTTCCCTCCAGAGATAACCTCACTTCTTGCAACGCTCTCAAAAATACCCTTTGAGAATCTCTCGAAAGCTGTCAGTGTTCACATGATGAAAGAGGCTGAAGAGTCGCTTATGATGAACCCCGAAGAACTTCTGGCCAAACATCAGAAGGAAGGTACAGGCGGAACCTGTTTCTCATTAACATGGTTTTTGCTTAACAATTTGCAGAGAAAAGGCTACACACTGTATCCAGTCTTATGCGATAGGAGCTATGGAGTAAACACGCATTGCTGTGCAGTATTAATTTACAACGGGCTTAAATATCTTCTTGATCCAGGTTATCTCGCATTCCGTCCAATACTGCTCGATCCAAACAGCACGACAACGGCTCATACTGTTTACAACACTATAATCGTTGAACCTGTGTCATCCGGCAAATATGTCTTATCAACAATTTATGACAACGAAACAAAAAAACGTTTTACAATAAAAGAGCAACCGGTAACCGACAGCGAGTACTTCAAAGCGTGGCAGGCCACATTTCTAATGGAATCGCTAACCTATCCAGTCGTCACACTTCTATCCGGTGACGCTCATTTATACTTCCAAAAAGAGTATCTCTATGTTCGCAGAAAGAATAGCCGCGAACGCATTCATATTCCTAAGAGTAAACAACCTGAATCTTTCGAGAAGCTTTTTGGGATAAGCTCTTCTGTAACAAAGAGGGCGTTAGAAGCATTCGGAAAATAATCTGCCTTCCGAGCCCCGAGTGCTGCAATTTCATAGAAATTGCAGTGTATCGAGGGGCGAGTCTCTAGCTGGCAAAAGCCAAAAAGATAGCGAGACCGCCAAGCACAACACCAAAGAGAATCTTTATAGCAAACAGATTATTACGCGTTGCGTTGGATAATTTATTCCAGGTCATGCCGAAATAAGCCATAACCATAACGATTAATAAGGGCAACACAAAAAGCAAATTGTAAAGTACCAGATATAACCAACCGGTTAGCTTAAGCCCATCCTGACGAGTCATCAGAATTATTGTCGGCAGATACATCTGGCCAGTACATACCGCCTCAAGCAGTGTGACAAGAAAACCTGTAACAACTGCACCCATAATCAGTTTTCTGCCAGACAGCTGACCTGAAATCACTCTATGAATGCGAAGTTTGACAGACTTAGGCAATTGCAAAGTCATTTCGCCTGTCTGACCGGTCTTTTTGTATATCCATGCATCCCTGAAACTGTACAAGGAAAACGCTGCAGCCATTGCCACCGCACTCCATTTTATCACCTGCGAAACCCATGAGTATTTTTTCAGGAAGGTCAGAGCTTTGAATGCACCTACACCAAGAAGGAAATAAGTCACGAAAACAGCGGCAGTAAAAGCGAGTCCAATAATAAGCACTTCACTTCTCTTTCTTTTCTGATTTGCAAGAAATGAAATCAGAAAGATCATCGTTGCGATAGCACATGGATTGACACCATCAAGAAGACCGGCAATGAGAATGCTTAAGAAAGTAAAACTCTCAAATCTTTCTTCAAGACTGGCTGCAATATCATTATTCTGAGATTCAGGAAGAGCTGCATAAGTCCATCTGCTTTTGTCCTGGAGGTATCTATCAAGATAAGCTGCACCAACAGTCATAATATCTTCAAAGCCGGAAACCAGAGTATCCGGGAAAAAGAGAATAATGGACGCAGTGGTTTTAACTTTGAAGGCTTTTTCAAATCCAATGAGTTTAGCATATCCCTCTTCTGAGTCGATATCATAAATCTCCACTTGGAGCTTATCGCTGTTTTTTTTGATTTCAGGAAAGAGGAGGTTTGTTTTTATCTGCAAACACTCACCACATGTAGGCGAACCGAAAAAATGGAGCACCAGCTTTTCAGGCTGTGCAAATATAGTGGAAAATGTGATTAAGAGTACGAACAGGGTTTTTGGATATTTCATGCGTAAAATATACAAAAACCCCTTACACAACTAGTAGGCCATTATTTAACAAGCAGCAGCCGTTTGGTTAGCAGCTTTTTACCGGACGAAATTATTGATGCAGTATAAAATCCAGCTGGTTTTCCTTTCGCATCCCACGTAAAAATGCTGTTTCCTGAGCATTTAACCGAGGAAACTGTTCTTCCCTGTATATCTGTTATGTTAAGCATGTAATTTCCAGTAACTCCAGCAACATGAATGTTCGTAACCGGACGAAAAGGATTAGGGCTTATTGAAATATTAAAATTGCCCATTTCCTTTGTTGGCATCTTTTCTACCGCGACCGTACTTAGACCCCGCACTTCAAAATCATCAAAATTTACTGCAACACCACCATTTAGCATTAGACCTACGCCGCCTGTTGGGTATGAGTTATCCGTATAGCTACCCACCTTAGTTCCGTTTATATAAAGATCTTTAAGGCCACCTGCATGATTGATTACTTTCAATTTGTTCGGCCCATTTGCCGATATAGAAATTGATGCCACAGGAGTAAACATTACTACAACACCGGATTCACTCTGCTTTAAAATGGTGTAGTGAGTCCCATTCACAACACAGAAGTGATATGCCTGAGTGGTCATAGAACCGCCGGAAGCCATTACTTGATTGTAGTGAAAAATCAATCCATAATTATAGTTGCCTGTCGGTATTGGTGCCTGTGGAGTTGCAGATACCTCTATGGTATCAGTTAAACTATATGAACCATTTGAAAGTAATGATACAATCTGAGAATTGGCTGGACAAGTTGCGCGTAACACACCTCCAGAAACCGCAAACGAACCTATACCGCCATAATTTTTCCAGCCAACAAGTGCTGTTTTCGAAAAATCATCTCTAAATGAGCTAGGCATTATTATAGGATCCCCCGCACTTGCTTCAGTCTCAAGAAATGCTGCTCTGCATTTTCCAGAAACTATGAGCCCAAGTCTACCAGCGGAATTAATCACCGAAACACTTGTATCAATTACAGAATCAACAGGATAATTATTACATAGGAAATAAAGTTTGTTGCCATAAGTCATAACTTCTATTGTGTTGGTATCGCTGCGTATAAAAGTATTTCCCATAAGATAGTTATTTGAGAAGTTTGTCCAGACGCCACCAACATATCTATAAATTATATATGCGCCCGAAGGATAAATATAATAGTGATAGGCGTCCATGTTATCTTGCGTTCTCACAGTGAGACCAATCCTAGCATTTGTGTCGGCACTAAGAAAAACTGTTTTTGCTGAAAACGATATGTCTTTGGTAAGATCATTACTCAGTTTGGTGTTTACAACCCACGCCTGCCCAGTCTTACTAGTTGAAGCTAACTCGAGCTGACCATTAGCTATACTTTTTGATGAACCTAAAAGCGGCGTCCATGCACCGGAGTCATAATCGAAGAAATCACTCATAATCTGCGTTGGAGCTGCAGTCAATGAAATTGCAGAAAACAGTGCAGCAAGACATAGTGCTTTAATCATATAATCCCCCATTTTTTATATACTTAGTCGGTAATGAGTGGCAGCAAGGTTCAACTATAATACTATATTTTTTTTCCTTCAATTTCAGCCATTTTCTTTAATACTTGCATTAAATCGGCAAATTTTGATGGTTTTAAAGACTGAGCACCATCAGACATGGCTTCTTCAGGCTTATTATGAACCTCAACAATAACTCCATCAGCTCCTGCTGACAAAGAAGCTTTTGAGAGAGGTTTTACTAAATCCCATGAACCGCCTGCATGACTCGGGTCGGTTATTACGGGTAAGTGTGTCAGTTTCTTGAGTACTGGTACTGCAGCAATATCCATAGTGTTTCTGGTCGCTGTCTCAAAGGTTCGAATACCGCGTTCGCATAAAATCACGTTGGGATTACCTTCTGACAGAATATATTCGGCAGACATCAAGAGTTCCTGAATGGTGGTTGCCATGCCTCTTTTAAGCAGCACTGCTTTTTTTGTTTTACCAACCTCACGCAGCAACGCAAAGTTCTGTGTATTTCTGGCTCCTATTTGCAAAATATCAACATAATTTGCACACAATTCAACATCTTTCGGCTGAATAACCTCTGTAACGAGTTTCAGACCTGTTTCGCTTCTTGCCTTTGCAAGAATTTTTAACCCTTCCTCTTCAAGACCCTGAAAAGCATAAGGTGAAGTTCTTGGTTTGAATGCTCCACCGCGAAGTACTGTTGCTCCGCACTTTTTCACCTCATGAGCAATCTCAAGAAGCTGCTTCTCACTCTCAACACTGCATGGACCAGCCATTACAGTGAAATAGCCCTCACCTATTTTTACACCATCACCAAGATCAATCACAGAAGGTGCTTTACGAAGCTCTTTCCCGGCAAGTTTGAAAGGCTTAAGAATCCGCATTACATCTTCAACACCGTCTATAGTCTGAAACTGTTCCGGGTTGGCACGACTTCTCTCATCACCTATGGCTCCGATAACTGTCTTGTCAGTACCGTAAATAGGATGAGATTTGTATCCGACAGCATGTATTCTATCAAGTACATGTTGAATTTGTTCTTTTGTTGCGCCATCCTTCATTACGATAATCATGACTGTAATCCTTTTGTTTTGTATGCTTCAGCTAATGTTAAAATGTCAATATTTATATCAGAATTGATTATTAAACTATCTCCACCGACTACCCCGATTTCTTCAAAATGAACATGCCGGTGCAGAAGGTGTTCGGTAAAGGCTTTTGCATTCTCCGGTCTGACTGTTAGAACAGTTCTTGATTCACTTTCAGAGAAGAGAAGTCTGTCTGCCCTAAGACCGCAATCATAATTTATTGCCGCTCCGAGAAGCTGATTAATATTCAGCACACAACATTCTGCCAACGTGCACGCCAAACCACCCATTGTGCAGCTATGTGCGGATCTAATAAGCCCCTTTTGTACGGCCTCGTATACAGCAGCCTGATTAGAATATTCTCTTTTAATATTCAAAACAGGTGGTTTACCTGAACCGGTTCCATGCACAATCTTAAGGTATGCAGATGCTCCAATTTCATCTCTGGTCTCACCCAGGAGGAAGATACAGTCACCTTCATTTTTAAAGAAAGGCGTAACCGCGGCTCGCAAATTATCAACTACACCTACAGCTCCGACAGAATTGTGTCCTCCAACTGATACAGCTTTCAGGATTGTGAATTCGTTAACCAGCTCTGCAACACCCTCCTCAAATTCAATTGCCGCAACTGCACCATAGTTATTAGCAGAGTCTTCATGCGTCAGCAACGTTAAAAGAGCAACTGGTTTTGCTCCGGCACACACAACATTACGGAGAGCTCTAGCAGCTGCAATTTTACCACTGTTGCGCGGGTCGTGATGCACATATTCTGAAGCTGATGAAAAACTGAGAGCCGCTCCCCGTTCATCACCGATATTTACAAGAGCAGCATTGAAGCCTGGAGGAGTTGCATTAATGCTGCCCATTCTGGAATCAAATCTGCAGTATATAAATTCTTTACTGCCTATGATTTCCGACTCTAATAAGCGAATGAGTGCCGTATTGTAGTTCATAGGCTGTGAAAGTGCGTGCGGCTCTGGAATTGACAACTGATCAAATTGATCATCGACGCCAATCCATTTTGGCCTTTCTCTTGCAATAGCGACAGTTTTCACCACACCACCTGACAGAAGTGATTTTACTGGAATATCTGCGGCGCATCCTCTGTTTTTATTCAGAGTCAGCATCGATGTACTATTAACCACACCTGCAACCGAAGCTTTTATGCCCATAGATTCAAAGTGTTCAACGATTTCATCAGCTATATTATTATCAACGGCCAGCAAAAGCCTATTTCTTTTCTGCGAAAGCAGAATATCATTTAAAGTTACTCCATCATGTGAAATGGGCAGGGAATCAGCATCTATTTCAATTCCAACATTTGAATGGCTAGCCAGCCGCAGAGCGGCACACACTATGCCTTTCGAACCGATATCAGCCACTGCGGCGATATTGTATTTCTGAACAGCTTTTTTAAGCGATTCCAAAAGAACGGCTAATTCAAAAGGTTCATCAGTCTCTATTTCACTGTTTGAAACGGGAGTACCTGCATATATAATAGCCATGCCAGCACGTACAGAGTTGACAGGTATCAGTTTTCCGGTTCCACAACACCTAATGCCATAAAATCAATAGTAGCATCCGGCTTACCAAGTGTATCTGTTACCTCTATATTACCGCCAGATACTGCCAGTGCAGCACAGTTTGCATATTTGGACGCATCTTCAATCAATATCTCAAGCTCTCCCGGCGCAGATTCTGCCGAAAACAGTAGAGAGAGAGGTCTTGCACCACATACAGCAATGCTGCGTACAAGGTCTCCAATATTCTCAGAGTAGTTGTGTCTTCCCGCTTTAACAGCAATGGCAAGATTCTTGCCAGCATCAATCAGCAGAGGTGATTTGCTTCTGCAGGCTCCAGCCCACATGATACTATATATGAGCTTTTCAGTTTCATTAGGTTCACGACCTAAATCACTTTTTACTCTTTTAAGAGCTTCCTCAGAAAGAGCTGCTGTCTGTATTGGTAGTGTATATGGCATTCAGCCATTAAAATAGCAAATTCTGAACTTATTTCGAAGGAATTTCAAGCACGCTTGACGCCTTGTAACAGAATGAAAATCTCCAGGGTTTCAGTCCTTGTACTCTTTTGATCTCTTTCATGTCTCGGTTGTAATAAACAAGATCTATTGGAAAACGCATAAAACAGGTGTGAACTGCATTGCATTTCATGAAAAGAATGGCCGTATCGGCGGCTTTTTCACGGGAAACAAACATAAATCCAATAAACCGTTTTAAGAATGTATCAGCATTAATAACTATCATTTATCTGGTCCAGTGGATTCATACTGGAAGGCTCTAAACAATTTTGACTGACGCTCTTTCAATGGCACTCCTTGCCCGTTATAAACCTCCCTGAATCTGCATAAGTCGGTTGAGGATGCTACATAAGCTAAATATCGGTCTGTCGCGCCCTCTTTCCTTGTATCAAACACGGCATTTCTTTGAGCAATAGCAAAATCGATGCTTTTCTGCGTTCTCCTATGCATAAAGGTAAGCAGACCGAACATTGAGGCAAACAGAAGCGCAAATAAAATAAATTCTGTTAACGCCTGCCCTCTCTCATTATCAATGTAAAATTTCGTCATTAATCCTCTCCTTGCTCCACCCTTCAATTGCTGCCGGGTATTTTGAGTGAATTATATCAAACACTTCAGAATTAAATTCCACCTTGCACCACTGAGGGTTAAAGTCTGAAGAAAGTATTTCTGAACCATCTACATTGGCCACAGTGATAATTTTCTTTGAAGCAAAAGCTGATGCTTTACCTACTGCTTTGCAGACAGTAATTCGCAAAAGAGATGTATCCAGTAAGCCTTTATCAGAAAGAGGAAACTGAATTACAGCAGCACAGCGTTCGTCGACTTCTTTATATGCCTCTTCAATTGTTTTTATCCTTATATCCACCTTTACTCTTTGCAAACGACGGATTTCCGCTTCATATAA